>NZ_JACSQZ010000032.1 GCF_014836325.1 Clostridium gallinarum | reverse complement strand
CATATTGGTTAATATATTAAAATATAAATAAAATAATTATTTTTTAAAAGGATTACATAGTTAAATTCGTATTGAAATATATGGACAAAGTGGTATAATAATAGTGTAAATGTGATAATGATTATTATTTGCTAAAAATTTCTATTTATTACAAATCTTTTATTCTGAATATGCTTATGAATAATTATATCAGTATATGATATAATAATAAGGGTAGAATATAGAGATTATAATAAATAGCTTTAAAATAAAGGAGGATACGTAATGAAAAATTATTGCGAAATAGTAGACGTTGTAGCTAGACAAATTCTAGACTCAAGATGTTTCCCAACTGTAGAAGTTGAAGTTTACCTAGAAGATGGTACTGTAGGTAGAGCAGCTGTTCCATCAGGTGCATCAACTGGTATGTATGAAGCAGTTGAATTAAGAGATGGAGATAAGAGCCAATACTTAGGTAAAGGTGTTTTAAAAGCAGTTCAAAACGTAAATGATACAATAGCAGAAGAATTAATAGGATGTAACGTATATGATCAACCATATATCGATAAGTTACTTATAGAATTAGATGGAACTCCAAACAAAGCTAAATTAGGAGCTAACGCTATATTAGGTGTTTCTTTAGCAGTAGCTAATGCAGCAGCTAAATCATTAGATTTACCATTATATCAATATGTTGGTGGAGTAAACGCTAAAGTTTTACCAGTACCAATGATGAACATCATCAATGGTGGATCACATGCTGATAACTCAGTAGATTTACAAGAATTCATGGTAATGCCAGTTGGAGCTAAAACTTTCAGCGATGCTTTACAAATGTGTGCTGAAGTTTACCACACATTAAAGAAAACTTTACACGATAAAGGATATTCAACAGCTATCGGTGATGAAGGTGGTTTCGCACCAAACCTTAAATCAAACGAAGAAGCTATCGAAGTTATTATAGAAGCTATAACTAAAGCTGGATACAAAGCTGGAGAAGACATGTTCATAGCTATAGATGCTGCTTCATCAGAATACTACAAAGATGGAAAGTATGTATTAGAACATGAAGGAAAAACTTTAACTGCAGCTGAAATGGTTGACTTCTTAGAAGACTGGGTTAACAAATACCCAATTATCTCAATCGAAGACGGTATGGCTGAAGAAGACTGGGAAGGTTGGAAGCTATTAACTGAAAGATTAGGTAAGAAAGTTCAATTAGTTGGTGATGATTTATTTGTTACTAACACTGAAAGATTAGAAAGAGGTATTGACTTAGGAGTAGGTAACTCAATCCTAATCAAATTAAACCAAATCGGTACATTAACTGAAACTTTAAATGCTATAGAAATGGCTAACAGAGCTGGATACACAGCAGTTATTTCTCATAGATCAGGAGAAACTGAAGATACTACTATAGCTGATTTAGTTGTAGCTGTTAATGCTGGTCAAATCAAGACTGGTGCTCCTGCAAGATCTGAAAGAGTTGCTAAGTACAACCAATTAATCAGAATTGAAGAAGAATTAGACGATGTAGCTGAATACAGAGGAAGAAAAGCATTCTTCAACATTAAAAAGTAATTAAACTAATGTTTAATGGGACTGTAAGATTTAATCTTGCAGTCCTTATTTGATTATTTAGGGAATTATGTAAATATGTAATTTATTAGTAACTTTTTCAATATAATTACTTGTATTATAGCTTTCTATATGTTAAGATAACCTTATGTAAATACGACCATTTTTATATAGGTTGGGAGGTATATCAATGCTTAAGAATTCATTGTTAGTATTAGAAGCGCTTTTAGGATTAATAGTTATAGTAACTGTTTTATTACAACCAAGTAAGACAGATGCTTTAAGTGGACTTATTCAAGGAAGTAAAACGGAAACATTCTTCTCAAAGAATAAAGCAAGAACTAAAGAATCTATGTTATTAAAATTAACAATTGTTTCAATGGCTCTTTTTGCTGTGAATACATTAGCTTTAAACTTAATATAATATTAAAAAGAGCTACTAATTGTAGCTCTTTTATACTATAAAAGAGTGATATATATGGGGATTTATTCTATACCATATAAATCAATAACTCATTTTAGTATAGAAACAGCAGGACATTTTGATTTAGGTGCAGAGCTAAAAATATGGATTTCAGGAACGGCTTTGCCTATAGAAAAGCAACTTAATAATAGTATTAGTGTGTATGAGTTACAAAAGTATTAGCTGAATACTGTTTAAGATAGATATAATAATTGATTAATCTTTATTAGATAGGGCAGAATATAAAGGAAATATTTACGATATAAAATATAATAACTAAAGAAATTTAAAGGTAGAGGAAGTGATAGGATGGGAATTAAACAAACTTTATTAAGTTTTATGAGAGAAGAAGCATACAGACCTATGGACATACAAGAGCTAGTGGCTGTATTTGATATAAGCCCAGAAGAGTATAAGTCATTTAAAAAGGTTCTTAAGACTATGGAAAGAGAAGGACTAATTGTTAGAACTAAAAAAGAAAAGTTTGGAGTACCTGAAAGACTAGGATTAGTTTCAGGTAAACTTGAAGTTCATCAAAAAGGATTTGGATTTTTAATACCAGACGCGGAAGGTGAAAAAGATGTATTTATACCAAGCTCTTCTATGAATGGAGCTATGAATGGAGATAAAGTTCTAGTTCAAGTTACAAGAGAAGATATTAATGGTAAAAAACGTGAAGGTGAAGTTAGTGAAGTATTAGAAAGATCTAATAAAAAAATAATTGGAGTTTACGAAGATAGTAGAAACTTTGGGTTTGTTGTGCCAGAAGATTCAAGATTAAATCAAGATATATTTATATCTAAAAAAGATAGAAATGGAGCTTCTGAAGGGGATTTAGTTATTTGTGAAATAGTAAAATGGGCAGATAAAAGAAGAAGTCCTGAAGGTATAATTAAAGAAGTTTTAGGTAAAAAGGGCGATAGAGGATTAGATATTCTTACTATTATTAAAAAGTATGGATTACCAGAAGAATTCCCAGATAAGGTCTTAAACTATGCTGAAAACATAGAAGAAGAAATTCCAGAAAAAGAATATGAGAGAAGAGTAGACCTTAGAAATTTAAGAATGGTAACAATAGATGGAGAAGATGCAAAGGACTTAGATGATGCTGTATCTATAGAAAGATTAGATGGTGGCAAATTTAGACTTGGGGTTCATATTGCAGATGTAACTCACTATGTTAAAGAAAAAAATCCTTTAGATAGAGAAGCATTAAAAAGAGGAACTTCAGTTTATTTAATAGATAGAGTTATTCCTATGTTACCTAAAAAATTATCTAATGGAATATGTTCTTTAAACCCTAAAGTAGACAGATTAGCATTAAGCTGTTTTATGGTTATAGATAATAAAGGTAAGGTAATTCAGCATGAAATTCAAGAAACGGTTATAAAAACTAGCGAAAGAATGACATATACTGATGTTACAAAAATACTTGAAAATAATGATGAAGAACTTATAAAGAGATATGATTATTTAGTTGATGATTTTAAAGCAATGGAAGAACTTTGTAATATTCTTCGTGAAAAGAGAATGAGAAGAGGAGCTATTGACTTTAATTTTGAAGAATCAAAAATAATCTTAAATGATTTAGGTAAACCAATAGATATTAAGCCTTATGATAGAGCTATTGCAAATAGAGTAATAGAAGAATTTATGCTTGTTTGTAATGAAACTATAGCAGAGCATATGTATTGGACTAATTTACCTTTTGTATATAGAATACACGAAGAGCCAGATGAAGAAAAATTAGAAAAGTTTAAAGAGTTTGTATATAATTTAGGATATGTAGTTAGATGGGGACAAGAAACTCATCCTAGAGCACTACAAGATATATTAGATAAAGTACAAGGCAAAAAAGAAGAAACAGTAGTAAGCACTTTATTATTACGTTCAATGATGCAAGCAAAATATTCACCAGAATGTGTAGGTCACTTTGGACTTGCAGCTAAATATTATTGCCACTTTACATCACCAATTAGAAGATATCCAGACCTTCAAATTCATAGAATTATAAAAGAACAATTAAATGGAAAAATAGATGAAAAGAGAGCAGCTAAATTATCTGGTATAGTTGAAGTTGCCTCTAAACAATCATCAGAAATGGAAAGATTAGCACAAGAAGCTGAAAGAGAAGTGGATGATTTGAAGAAAGCAGAATATATGCAAGAAAGAATTGGAGAAGAATTCTCAGCAATTATTTCTTCAGTTACATCCTTTGGATTATTTGCAGAGCTTCCAAATACAATAGAAGGTTTAATTCATATTACAGCTTTAGATGATGATTATTATGTTTATGATGAAGCTCATTTATGTTTAATAGGAGAAAGAACTAAAAAGGTTTATAGATTAGGGGATGAAGTTAAGGTAAGATGTACTAGAGTAGATATAGACAATAGGGAAGTATATTTTGATCTAATTGAAGTAGAAACTAAGGAAGAAATAGTGCCAAGTGAAAAGTTAAGTGAAAAAATTCAAGAAGCAAAAGTTCAAATGAATAGTGAGTTAATAGAAGAAGAATAAAAAGATTCGTATTTTGATTCTTTTTTGGTAAACTTATATTATAAATAAAATGTGTGGTGAGATTATGGTAAGAAAGAAAAATAGTAATTCATTAGCAGAAAATAGAAAAGCAAGACATGATTATTTTGTAGAAGAAACTATAGAAGCTGGAATAGCATTAGTTGGAACAGAAGTTAAGTCAATAAGAGCAGGAAAATGTAATTTAAAAGAATCTTATGCAGATGTAGATAATGGAGAAATTGTCATAAAAGGAATGCATATAAGTCCTTATGAGCAAGGAAATATATTTAATGTTGATCCATTAAGAGAAAGAAAGCTTTTACTTCATAAAGAACAAATATCAAGATTTGCAGGGCTTGTGTCACAACAAGGATTTACTTTAATACCATTATCATTATATTTAAAAAATGGTAAAGTTAAAGTTGCACTTGGTTTATGTAGAGGTAAAAAGAATTACGATAAGAGAGATTCTATGTTAGAAAAAGCTCATAAGAGAGATATAGAAAGACAATTGAAAAATTCTAATAGATATTAAATAGAAGGACATATATTATATACATGACTATAAAGAAATGTAATATAATATATGTCCTTTTAACAATAAAAAATACTTTTAACAACCTTTTTTATCTAGAAATAACAAAAAAAATATAATTTTTAATTGTTTGAATTTTTAAAAAATGATAACATATAATTAAAAGAAAAATTGGGGGTAACAAAATGTATAAGATAGTTAAAAAGAAGGAACTTACTGATAATATATTTCTGATGGATATAGAAGCGCCTAGAGTAGCTAAATCAGCTAAGCCAGGTCAATTTATAATTATAAAAAATGATGATAAAGGCGAAAGAATACCTTTAACAATAGCTGATTATAATAAGGATAAGGGAACAGTTTCTATAGTTTTTCAAGCAGTAGGAAGAGGGACAAAAGAATTAGCATCTTTTAATGAAGGTGAATATGTATCAGATTTTGTTGGTCCACTTGGACAACCTAGTGAGTTTATTTATGAAGATATTGAAGAGCTTAAGAAAAAAAATATATTATTTGTAGCAGGAGGCGTAGGGGCAGCACCTGTATATCCACAAGTGAAATGGATGAAGGAAAATGGTATTAATTGCGATGTAATAGTAGGGAGTAGAACTAAGGATTTATTAATATTAGAAGATGAGCTTAAAAATGTTGCTGGTAATTTATATATATCAACTGATGATGGTAGCTATGGATTTAATGGAAGAGTAACAGATTGTTTAACATATTTAGTTAAGGAAAAAGGAAATAAATATGATCATGCAGTAGTAATTGGACCTATGATAATGATGAAATTTATGGCTATGCTTACTAAAGAACTTAATATTAAAACTACAGTAAGTTTAAATCCAATTATGGTTGATGGCACAGGTATGTGTGGTGCATGTAGAGTAACTGTTGGAGGAGATGTTAAATTTGCTTGTGTAGATGGGCCGGAATTTGATGGACATCTTGTAGATTTTGATGAATCTATGAGAAGACAAGCAATGTATAAAACAGAAGAGGGTAGAGAGCAATTAAAGTTAGAAGAAGGGGATACTCACAAAAATGGTGGTTGTGGGTGTAAGGAGGAATAATTATGGCAAGTCAAGTTATAGATAGAATGAAAAGAATACCAATATCTGAACAATCTCCAGAAAAAAGAGCAAAAAACTTTGAGGAAGTATGCCTTGGATATTCTAATGAGGAAGCTGTGAAAGAAGCTAGCAGGTGTTTAGGATGTAAAAATCCTAAATGTGTTGATGGATGTCCAGTATCAATAGATATTCCAAGTTTTATATCTTATATAAAAAATGAAGATTTTGAAAGTGCAGCTAAAGAAGTAGCCAAATATAGTGCTTTACCAGCTGTTTGTGGAAGAGTTTGTCCTCAAGAAAGTCAATGTGAAGGTAGATGTGTTTTAGGAATTAAAGGTGAAGCAGTTTCAATAGGGAAGTTAGAAAGATTTATAGCAGACTGGTCAAGAGTTAATAAAATAGATTTAGCTGAAAGAGAAGAGCTTAAAGGAATAAAGGTTGCTGTAATTGGAAGTGGTCCAGCTGGACTTACTTGTGCAGGTGAACTAGCTAAAAAAGGATATGATGTGACTATATTTGAAGCCTTACATGAGCCAGGTGGTGTTTTAGTATATGGTATTCCAGAATTTAGATTACCGAAGGATGATGTAGTAAGAGCAGAAATTGAAAATATTAAGAAGCTTGGAGTTAAAATAGAAACTAATGTAATAGTAGGTAGAACAATAACTATAGATGAACTTATGGAAGTTGAGAACTTCAAAGCAGTATTTATAGGATCAGGAGCAGGGCTTCCTAAATTCATGGGTATAAATGGAGAAAATGCTAATGGAGTTTTATCTGCAAATGAATTTTTAACTAGAGTTAATTTAATGAAAGCTTTTAAGGAAGAATATCATACTCCAGTTAAGATTGGTAAAAGAGTTGCTGTAGTAGGTGGTGGGAATGTAGCCATGGATGCTGCAAGAACAGCTCTTAGATTGGGATCTGAAACTCATATAGTATATAGAAGAAGTGAGTCAGAACTTCCAGCGAGACTAGAGGAAGTACATCACGCTAAAGAAGAAGGTGTAATATTTGATGTATTAACTAACCCAACAGAAATTTTAGTAGATGAAAATGGTTGGGTAAAAGGAATGAAATGTGTTGAAATGGAACTAGGTGAACCAGATGAATCAGGTAGAAGAAAGCCTGTAGTTAAAGAAGGATCAGAATATATTATGGATGTAGATACAGTAATAATGTCACTTGGAACTTCGCCAAATCCATTAATTTCATCAACTACAAAGGGATTAGAAATTAATAAATGGAAATGTATAATTGCAGATGAAAGTGGTCTTACAACAAAAGAAGGTGTTTATGCAGGTGGAGATGCTGTTACAGGAGCAGCAACAGTTATATTAGCTATGGGAGCAGGAAAAAAAGCAGCAGAATCAATTGATGAATATTTAAGTAAATAAATAGTTTAAGGGTATTCTAACTAGAATTAAAAATATAGTTAGGATACCCTATATTTTATAGTTTTTTATATATAATAGTATATATTTTTTATAAAATAAGTTAAAAGATAATAGTTTCAAGATGAAAATATTAAAATTTTGTAAACGATGAAAATATTAAAATTTTGTAAACATTGTATACTTTTTTTAGCAAATATAGGATGTTTTATAGTATAATTTTTGGTAGAATATTTATGAATATTAATGTAGTTAATAGTAAAATATAGTTTTTGTTTTTATAAATATATATTTTTAGAATATTCATCATTATGTATTTAATAACTATAAGAAAGCGAGGATTTCCTATGTATTTATCCAAATTTACTGATTATTCTTTTAGAGCCTTAGTATACTTAGCAGAAAATAAAGATAAACTTTGTACTGTGGAAGAATTAGCTAAGAAGTTAGAAATATCAGAACATCATTTAAAAAAAATAATTCATAAATTAGCTAAAACAGATCTAATTATTTCTATGAAAGGGAGAACAGGGGGCTTAAAACTTGGTTTAGATCCTAACGAAATAAACCTTGGGGAAGTAGTAAAAATTACTGAAGATAACTTAAATATAGCTCAATGCTTTAGCAAAGATAATTGTTGTCCTTACATATCTTCTGAATGTAAATTAAAAGGAATAATGAAAGATTCATTAGATGCTTTTCTTCATGAATTTTCAAAATATACATTAAAAGATATACTTTAGGAATTAAAAATTAAGAATTAAAAATGAATAATTAAGGAAAAAACTACCTTGAGTAGTTTTAATAATAAAAATTTAATTGTTTGATGATATATTTTATATTAATAAGTTATTTGTAATAGCTGTTTTTAAAGGAGAAAAAGTATAAAAAGTTTACTGTTGTTAGTAAATTTTTATACTTTTCTTTTTGATTTTTAAGTGAATTATATAAGTATGTAATTTGATAAGTAAAGTTTTTTGTTTCAATTTATTATAGATAATATATAAAAATTAGTGTCAGTTCCTCCAAATCCTAAATCAAAGGGGGCTTTATAAGTATTTATAGAATTTGTATTAATTAGGGGATAGTTATTACTGTCAAAGCCTGTAATGATTCCTATTCCATCTATATGGCTATTGGTTTTAAAAATAATTAAATCGCCCATGGCAATTTTTATATTGGTTAAATTCTCTAAATCTCCAGAATAAACTAATTTTCCTTTATTAGATTTTAATAAATAATCTAATAAATCTTCGTTTTTAATCCAAGAAGAGCTGGCTTTTACTTTGTTAGATTTTGTGATTATATAAGACCAATCCTTATCCTGCTTTAGTCCACCACCTTCATTTTTATCTGAAAGACATTGAGAAATAAAATTAGCAGAATTTTCATCACCAGAAACATACATAGAGTAATTCATATTATTTTCATCAATTGAAGCAAAGGAAATTCCAGAGTATTTATTTGCATAGTTAACAGCTTTTAGTCTATTGTAGTTTTCACTACTAATAGGATTATCTTCAATATTAAAATTAAAAATCTTAATTCTATTTTTGGGTGTTGGAATATTTTTCTCAGTTAAATTAAAATCATATTTATTTAAGCCACTTTTAAAATAATCTTCATAATAATCTTTATTTATAACAAAGGATGTATTATTATTTTTTAACTCTAAATTATGTACTAGTTGTATTGCAAAAGTATTTGATTCTTCTGGATTATCATTATAAAAATAATCAATTTTATATTCTTCTAGAAGTATTAAACTATATAAGCCATCTTTTATTTTTAAATCTTTAAGGGTTAAATTTGATTCTATATTTTTAAAAGTAATATTTCTTTCACTTGCCCAATCTCTTAAATAAGCAATTCTTTTAAATTCATGTTTTAAGGAATAAGCACTAAAGGTTTGATTTATATCATAAAAATTATAAAGCTCTTCAACATTACCACTTATAAAAGATTGGTTTCTGATAGAAAACACATTCTGTATAAAATTAATTATAGTTTCCTCTATATTATCATTATTATCAGTTATGAATGTACCAACTTTAGCTACTGCATTGTTAGAGTATTTATTTTCATAAGTTGTCATAAAAAAATTAGAGGGAATAAAATTAGAATTTTTAGTAGTAGATAAAAAATAAATGAAGTTAGTAAAAATAAAAATATAAGTAAAAAATCTTAATATTAAAGATAAAACTATCTTCTTCATAAAACTCCTCCTTAAGTATTTTTTTACATTGTATCTTTAATGAATATAGTATTAGTATGTACAGTAATTTATGAAAAATTCTCCTAAAATTAGTAGGGATAGTACAAATTATGTTATAATTACATTTAATAAAATTAAAATACATGAGATATAAATAGGAGAAATAATAATATGATTAATATAGGTATTGTAGGAACTAATTTTATTACAGATAGATTAATTGAAGGAGCAAAGCTAGTTAGTGATGCTAAAATATCTGCTGTATATTCAAGGTCTGAGGAAAAAGGAAAAGAGTTTGCTGAAAAGCATAACATAGAGTATGTATTTACGAGTTTAGAAGAAATGGCAAAAAGTGATGTAATTGATGCTGTATATATTGCATCTCCCAACTCTTTACATGCTAGCCAAGCTATTTTATTTCTAAATAATAAGAAACATGTTTTAGGTGAAAAGGCTTTTGCATCAAATACTAAAGAAGTAGATGAAATGATAAAAGCTGCTAAAGAAAATAATGTAGTATTAATGGAAGCTATGAAATCTACTTTATTACCTAATTTTAAGGTTGTAAAAGACAATCTTTATAAGATAGGAAAGGTTAGAAAATATTTTGCAAGCTATTGTCAGTATTCTTCAAGATACGATAAATACAAGGCTGGAGAGGTTTTAAATGCTTTTAAAAATGAATTATCTAATGGAGCACTTATGGATATAGGAGTTTATTGTATAGCTCCTATGGTTAATTTATTTGGAAAGCCAAAAACTATAAAAGCTAATGGAATTATGCTAAAAACAGGAGTAGATGGGGAAGGTAGTGTGTTATTTGGATATGATGATATGGAAGCTGCAGTTATCTACTCGAAAATAAGTAATTCATATCTTCCATCAGAAATACAAGGAGAAGAAGGAAGTATAATAATTGATAGAATTAATACCTTTGATAGAATTAAAATAATTTATAGAGATGGAAGAGAAGAGGATTTATCTTTAGAACATGAAGAAGCTAATATGTGCTATGAAGTTCAAGAGTTTGTAAATTTAATTAAAAGTGATGAAAAGGAATCAAAAGTAAATTCACTAAAAAACTCAAGAGATGTTATAGAAGTAATAGAAGAGGCAAGAAAGCAAATAGGAGTAATTTATCCAGCAGACAGAAACAATGGATAATTGATAATGCATAATGGATAATTTAGGAGATAATTCAGGCGAGCTGAATTATTTTAATAGAAATACAGTAAGAAATTATTAAAAAAGCACATTGAAATTTTTATCAATGTGCTTTTGAAATTTACAATTATAATAAATTTATTATGTATTTTAAGTTTAATTGTAATAAAGTATATAGTAAGTTATTAATCTATTGAGCTAGATAAAGTTCATCTTTTTCTGTTTTATCTCTATTATCAAATGGATTGTCAATTAAAGCTCTAACAAAAAGTCTTGGATAGTTTTTATTTAAATAATTCATATATTCACACCATTCAAGAGTTAAGTATTTATATGCTACAGACATATCACTTGCTAAGTGTTGTAACTCAAATGGTTGTATTTTATCAGAATATCTAGATTCTATTTCTTCTTTTACATGTAATAAAGCCATAAGCATTTCTGTAAATTTTTCATGCTCATGAATATTTTCATTCATTATTAAATTCATTAAGAAATCTCTATTTTGTGATAATGTATTTTTTATCTTATATATATCAATTTTATTTATATTAAAATCAAATTTATGATTTTCTACTTTGTTTTTAAGATTCTTACAAAAAGTATCATTCCAGCTTTTTGCACAGATATTTGAATTTATAAGTTCTACTAAGTTATCATCACCTTTAACAAATTCAGAAAGTAGATTTCTTCCTATTTCAGTATAGAATAAACCAATCATCATGTTAAGTTTTTCTATAAAATGATTCTTCTCTCTTTTTTCAAGTAATCTATCAATAATAAGAGTTGTAAAAAATACTTCCATTGGAATAAAGGCTATGTCTGCAAATAAAAATATTAATGTGTGATGTGCATCTTTAAATATTAAGTAATGTGCATAATGTAATATTAAGGATAATAATACAAGGCCAATACCTATAATAACAGTTTCTTTAGTTTTTTTGTTCAATTTTCAAGCTCCCTTCATTTGTAATAAATAATAATTTTAATTAAATAAATTGAAAATAAAAATTTTTATTTGAAAAACTATATAAATATCATTGATTTAAAAATACTACTTTAGAATTATAGCATAAATTTTGTGTAAATATAGATTAATTAATATAAATTTAAGTTATACAAAAACACAAATAAATATGTTTAAAATTTAAAAATATAAAAAGTTTTATAGGAATAAAAAAAATATATAATTAGAAAAGAAAATCATGGTGAAAATGAAAGTTTTAAGCTTATTGACAGAAAAAAAATTATAATATATAATTACAACACGGAATGAAAATTAAATATTCGCGTTAAACTAATTTTTAACCTGGGGGCGTTTTGGCTTCGACGGGGGTAAGATGGGTTTGATAAGCGAGCCGAGGCAAGCATGTCACCTCGATAATAAAGTATGCATTAAAGATAAACGCAGAAGACAATTTTGCATTAGCAGCTTAATATAGCCGCTCATCAGCCCAGGGTGCCCACGCTCTGGATCACTGGTGTCATAAAAGTGGGAAACGAAGTTTAGCAAAGCTTTGAGCTAAAGGGGTATTTATGAAGCTAGGGAATTAGGAGTTTGTTTGTGAGCGAACTAAGGACCGAAATTTTAGTCACAAACTACGCTCGTAGAAAGTCAGATTGGTCTGCTTTCGGACAGGGGTTCGATACCCCTCGCCTCCACCATTGATATGTACGAAGATAAGGTCAATTTCAACCTTATCTTCGTATATTATAACAGAGTCTACATAGGTGTTGATGATATGTTTTAAATCATCAGCACTTTTACTTTTTAAAATTAAAGAATCCTTTAGTAAATATTCTCTTATCAATTTTTCATCTAAGATGCTATTATTAAGCTTATATTCAAGTTCTGTTTTTAAAATAGATAAATTAGATTTTTCACTTTCTAAAGTATCGAGTTTTGTTTTTATTGATGGATGGTTTAATCCATTAGCAATAGCAATAACTAGATTATCAATTTCTTTATCTATAGATTTAATATCTCTTTCAATATTCTTAAGGTTAGAAGTATTGTTTTTAAGTGATTTATTATAAGTTTTAGTCAATTCTTTAGTCAATTTATTTATTGAGCTATCTGAAAAGAAATGTTTAGTTAGATTATTTAAAACTATTTCATCTACATAATCTCTATTAATAGGTTTCATTTTACAATCTTTATATCTATATCTTCTACCACATCTATAAGTAGAATACTTATTTTTATTTCTACCACATTTACTAGTATGGCCAATCATTGCAGATCCACAAATGCCACATTTAATTTTACCTGAAAGTATATATGTCTCTTTTGCCTTATTAGATGCATTTCTTTTATTGTTTTGAAGTCTCTCTTGAACTTTATTGTAGGTTTCATCACTAACAATGCGTGGCATACCATCTTTAATTCTAATTATTTCTTCTTCTGGCTTAGTTATGTGTGAGTTTCTTTTACCATTTATCTTTTTAGGTGTCTTATTAAAAACATAAAGTCCAGTATACTTTTCATTTCTAAGTATCTCAGCGATACTATTAGTACTAAATGAATTACCAATCTTAGTTTTATATCCTAGAGAATTAAGCTCCCTAACTATAGATATATAACCTGAACCATTAGCATATAACTCAAATATAAGACGGACTGACTGAGCTTCTTCTTTATTAATAATGTATTTTTTAGTTAATGGATTAACATCATATCCTAAAGGTGGCTTACCACCGGTATGCATACATTTGTAAGCATTCTCTTTCATACCCTTCATAGTTTCTCTAGCAAGGTTCTTAGAGTAATATTCAGCCATACTCTCAATTACAGATTCTAATATACAACTTTCTGGACTATCATCTAATCTTTCTAAAACTGAAATTACAGATACATTGTTGTTTTTTAATATTCTCTTGTAATGAACACTGTCATACTTATCTCTCGAAAATCTGTCTAGTTTGTGAACTATCACATAATCGAAAATATTTAAACTACTATCATTAATCATATTTTTAAAATTAGGTCTATTATCAGTTGTAGCTGATCTTGCTTCATCAATATAAGTTTTTACTATTGAATATCCACAATTATCACAGTATTCTTTAATGGCTCTTATCTGTGCATCTATGGATTCCTCTCTTTGATTATTTGAACTGTAGCGAGCATAAATTGCTACTCTCATCTAAAACACATCCTTTGTTTAATTATTTATTATTCAAAGGTTATTTCCATGGTTATAAATTAAAGTTGGGTTTTACAGTGTGTTATCTTACCAATAATATTGATATCAGATTTTTTATATTCACTATTTAAAAAAGCAAAGGAGTCAAAAGTGGGGTCATCTGAAATAAATGTTATTATGTTATTTACTTTACGATAGCGTCTTATATAACTTATTGAGTTGATGAGCAAAACTACCAAATCATTATTTTCAGCGTAGTTTTGAGGAATAAAATGAACTATACTATTTTCAGTTATACCAGAAGCACTCATACTAGAGTCTTTTGAATAAAGATAATAAGAATTACCAGTAGTATCTAATGCTGCAATATACTCATAATAAGCCAAATAATTATTAATATTTTCATCCATGTTATTACTTGTTATATCATATAAAACTGCAACTTTTTTTGGTGATGAATTAGAGATAATATTATTAAATTCCTTATTTAGATTTGATTTAAAAGCAATTGATGTACTAAATAAGTCTCCACCTTCTGAAAAATTTTCTAAAGTTGAATTTAAATGCTCTTCATAAGTTGTGTATCCTGCTGCAACAAGCAAATCACCTTCTGTAATATTATTTCTAGCTACAGAAGCCATTTTAGATATTGCCTCAGGGGATGGAGGAGTATCTAATTTGCAGTTTATAAATTTGGAGATATAAGGCCTAGCTAATTTACACTCATTAGAAAACTCTGTAATTGTTCTATTACTACCTATTGTATTTTTAAGTAGTTCACTAAATCTTTTTTTATCGAATTTATTCATAAATCCTCCTTAGTTACGAAAAATATATTTTTGTAATTTACTTTACAAGAAATACAATACTATGGTATTATCTCTTTTGTCAAGATACAAAAAATATAAAATTGTTATCTAAATTACAGAATGTCATTTTCGACAACAGATAAAATATATATAAGCAAAGGAGAAGGGGTATGGAGAGTAAAATTATAAAATGCACATTTGATAGAAAAACTGGAGTGTTATTAAATGAGGAAGTTTATAGAGCGGAGAATAGAAGTATTTATATAGATCCGGTTATAAATATATTGTTAAAAGGATTAATTGAATACATTAACAATAAAAAAGAAGAGGAAAGGGTATAATATATGGAATTTAGTGTAACTTTTTTTATGTATTAGTTAGCTTAACCCTTTTAAATAAAGGGTTAAGCATATATTGTAGGAGTGAGAAATGAGTAAAGATAAAGTTGATATATCTATACAAACTACTTTTAAAGCTATAAATAAAAACATAAATTTATGGAATAGAAGAAGAGTTGAGTTAAAGAATACAGATAATAATAAAGTTAATAGTAGAATAGATTATTGGATTAATAAAGATGATATATATATTAAATACTATAACTTTAGTACTTTTAGTGGTAGATTGATTATTAGTTTAAATATGGACAAACTGTTTAAAAAGAATAACTCTGATTTAAGTACAGTTATTGGCTTTAATAATTTAAAAGATTATTTAGAAGATAAACTAGGTGAAATAATAGATTTTACTGAAATAAGTGATATTAAGTCATGGGGAGTTAACAGAGAAGAAACTTTTATAGATATAGTTGTTCCTACTTATATGGCAGAAGCTCTATTTGAAGTATTATTAAAAACAAAAAGTAATAGAAAGAAAATTGATGATGAATATGCCAACAGAGAGACAATATACTATCATAGTGGAGCTAATAGAAAGAAAAGTAAATGCTTATACAAGGTATATGATAAAGTTAAGGAATCCATATATAGAGGAAATAGTATAGAAGTTCCCTGTAACAACACATTAATAAGATTTGAGGCTAAAAATGGAAGAACCAAGATTGTGAGAGTTATAAGAAATATAAGAAAAGATATAATTAATAAAAATAATGCTGCTGATGATGTATTTATTAATATTAATCCAATACTTAATAACTGCATAAAGTTAAAGTTTAATATATATAATGATTATGTTTTAAAAGGATCTCCACATCTAAGATATGATACATTGAATTTATGGAGTATATATGATAATAAATACAAATTTTATAATAATAATGTAGAGTATAGTACAGTTTTAACTAATAATCTTAGTAGTGAGGCTACATTATTAGATACATGTGATATTAGATATCAAGAAAAATCGTTAATTGACTTTATGAAAGATATACAAATGGATAAAGAGAAGTTGACTAGGGAACAATTGTTAGAAAGTATAGATGTAATATTTAATACGAATAAAACTAGAGAAACAGCTAAACAAGTAGTTAGATATTTAAATGGAGAAATAGAAAATCCTCCTATAAATATAAGATCAATAGTGAAATATAAGAAGACAATACTTGAATTTGGAGTACATTACATTTACTCTAAGGTTTACATACCAGCAATAGATATTGATTGCTTTAAACAGTGCATTTTGAGTAATAAAAGATTAGAATTAGTATCATGATTGATCTAAAACTTATTAATAGCTAAATCTATTAAATAGTCATCTAATAGATTTAATAAGTCAGCATAGCATTTTTTTAGTACACTATCATTAATGAGTGTTAAAGATGTAAAGTTCTTAGATGAATAATTAATTTGTAAGTTCATCATAGTATCTAGCCAAGTCCTAATAGATTTGATATTTATAGATATAGAATTAAAGCTAATAAGAAATGTTGAAGAAGATACATCTGATTCTATTAAGTGAATAGATGCAGTAAGTGTAGTATCATTAATATATAGGTTAATAGAATATAAATCATTGCAGAAGGCTATACTTGAAGTACTTGTAGTAACAGTATAGCCTTTTGTTTTTATTAAATTTAATAAAGTATTTTTCATTTTAATCATCCTTTCAAGATTAAGTATTTTAGTTATTCTCTAATACCCCGATAGGGGATTAAAGGTATAAATATAACTAATATAATTCCGAAGGATAGTAAGGAAGTTACATTATCATTATAAGAGTATGTATATTATGCTAGCACAATATTCTTATTTTGAACTCGTTAAAATGGCGAAAACAAATAAAAAAAGCACAAAACACCAACTAATAATATAAAAAAATAATAAAAAAGTAGGTACTTAGGGAGAGAGGGTTAAACTACTGAAAAAATAACCAATAGGGGTGGGGCATTAAACTATTAAATAAGTTTAGATATAAATTAAGTAGGTACTGAGGAATTTTTATTAGATTTTTATGCTATATAGAAAAGTTAAGAAGATAAATTAATAAAATCAGTATTATATAGATCTAAATAGCTTTCATATTGGGAATGGAGAGTTAAACTTTTTTAGTTTAATAGATGTCGAATTTGACATTTAATTTTCAGAGAAAAACATTTAGAATATAAAAACTCTAAGTGCTTTTCGCTAAAAATTTTTAATTGAGTAGATCAATATTAAGAAGCCAGTCATCAATAATATTGATTTTATTAAGTTTTATAAATTTATTGTTAGGTAGAGAGCCGTTTACAAAACTTTTAATTTGGTTTTTTATCCAATTCCTTGAACTGGGCCATTTAACATAAAAATATGTTGAACCATATTTTTCAAATATAACTTTTACTTTATTATAAGAAATATCCCATTGTACATCATTGTAATCCCAATAAAAGTTAATACTATCTAGACGTAACTTTTTCTTTATATCCAAATTACCTTTTTTATAATCACTTCTTATTTTAGTACACCAACTCTTTATATCTTCAGGAAGTCTATCATATGCTGTTATATCATTTGCAATATTGTAATCAATAAGAACCTTAAATTTATTTGTAAAATCAGGATCTTTAAGAAAATAGCTACTTAGATAGTATGTCTTTTTACTTATATTAAAATTATTTATAAGTTGCATTATATAAGTGAAGTCTTTAAGAAATACGCCTTTATTTTTATAATGCAAGCTTTTTTCTTGAGAAATAGTAAATCCTGAATATGAAATAATTATAAAGGGATACCTTTTAAATTTACTTCTTTCATGCTTAGAAACTTCAATATTTATATCTGAAGTATTTAATGGCCTGGATAAATTCTTAGCTTGAATACATTCAATTAATTCATAATTTTGAGTATAAACAAGAAGATCATTTCCGCCATCTTTTACAAGAGGATTAACATAAGCATGCATCGAATTACCATTAATTAAAATAGCTATAAGATGTTCTAAAATTAAACCTTTATGAAGGTGATAAGGATAGTTTATTGATGTACTATTTAATATTATCTCCTTTATTAGTATTATATCTTTCTTGGTAATAGCATTTAATAGTTTTTTTAATAGCTGATAGAATTCTAATTCTTCTTTTAAATTTTGCATTTAAATACCTCCCTAATTATTGTTACTAATATAGTATTGTAAAAAGAAAAAGTATTTATACTATATATTCCTTTAATAAATCGAAAACAATTGTATAATTAGTAAAAAATGTAATAAATGTATATAATCTATTGAAAATGTTCGCTAAAACGAATAGAATATAAGTAGTACATAATTTTAGGAGGTAAATTATGCAAGGTTATATTACAGCAGATGTTGTAGCTAAAAATTGGGGGATTTCTAAAAGAAGAGTACAAGTGCTTTGTTCAGAAGGCAGAGTAGAAGGAGCAGTAAAGCATGGTGGAGTATGGGCAATACCAATTAATGCTATTAAGCCAGAAGCATTAAGACCAGGAAAAAAAGGAGAATAATATGGGGGATGTGATAGGTATTAGAGAAGTTAATGAAATGTTAATACAACAAGAGAATAAAGTAATTATATTATGTACTAACTATAAGAGTATTCAAAGTATATTCAAAGAGTTTAAGAGAATATCGTTAGGAGTTATACTATCAGAAAGACTACTTAGATATCCAATAGAAATTAGAAATTCAATATTAATTCAAGAATTAGATAAACTATTATTAAATACTGATGACAATAAGTTACTGATAAAGGATATTGATATTTTATTCAATCCAGAATATAAGATTGATATATTGAAGTATTTTTATAGTTTAGCAAGAGGAAAGAAAGTGGCTATTGAATGGAATGGAAGTATAAAAAATAATTATCTACAGTACTCAGAAATAGGGTATTTAGATTATAAAAGATATTCAATTAATAAATATGACATTATATGTATTAAGTAAATGGAGGAATATGTAATGAAATATTCAGAGATTATAAACTTTAGTCCTATAGAGACTATCATTCAATTAAAAGAGGCCAGTGATAAAGATAAGGCAAAGAGTTTAGTAGAAAGCTATGTAATGTCAGATCAGATGGCAGAAAAAATAGAAGCAACAATAATAAATGAATTACAGTTTGATGAAGTTGTAGATAATAAAGGTGTATTAATAGTAGGTAATTATGGTACAGGTAAATCTCACTTAATGTCAGTAATATCAGCTATTGCTAATGATAGAATTAATCTGAGTTATTTAAAAAATGAAGGTTTTGCTAAGTCAATGGATCGTATTGCTGGTAAGTTTGAAGTTATAAGAATAGAAATAGGTGCAAGTGAAAACTCTTTAAGAAATATTATAGTTTCAGAATTAGAAAGAGATTTAGATAAAAGAGGAATTATATATAAGTTTCCAGATGCAACAACTATAACAAGTAATAAACCATCTTTACAGGCTATGATGGCAGCTTTTGAGGAACAATATCCTGAGAAAGGATATCTTTTAGTAATAGATGAGTTATTAGATTATTTAAGAACTAGAAAAGAACATGATTTAATGCTAGATTTAGGCTTCTTGAGAGAAGTTGGTGAATTTATAAAGAATTCTAGATTTAGATTAATATGTGGTATACAAGAGCAATTATTTGAAAATCCAGCTTTTTCATTTGTATCAAAGTCATTAAATAGGGTTAAAGATAGATTTGAACAGGTTATTATTAGAAAAGAAGATACAGCCTTTGTAGTAGCGGAGAGAATATTAGGTAAAACACCTGAACAAAAGGCAAAGGTCAGAGAGCATTTGCTACCATATTGTAGTTTATATTCTGAGATGTCTGAAAGGTTAGAGGATTTTGTTGAATTATATCCAATACATCCTTCATATATAGATACATTTAATAAAGTATATATTGCAGAAAAGAGAGAAGTATTAAAAACAATTTCTATAACTGTAAAAAGACTTTTAGATGAAGAGATTCCAGAGGAGGCTCCAGGAATAGTTTCTTTTGATTCGTACTGGAATTTTATAAAAGATAACTATGCAAGGAAATCAGAAGCTGAAATTAAAGAGGTTATGGACAAAAGTGCAGTTTTAGAAGATAAAATAGCACGATCATTTCCAAAGAAGGCATATAAACCAATGGCTCTACAAATTATTAATGCATTGAGTGTTCATAGGTTAACTACAAGTGGAATAGATGTAAGAATAGGATTAACAGCAGAAAATCTAAAAGATGAGCTGTGTTTATTTATAAATAATATGCCTGAAATGGAACCAGAATTTTTGTTATCAATGATACAAACTGTTTTAAAAGATATTATAAGCTTAGTAAGTGGACAATTTATTGAGTTTAATAATGATAATGGTCAGTATTTTCTAGATTTAAAAAAGGATATTGACTATGATGCTAAAATATCACAGAGAGCTGATATGTTAAGTGATGATGACTTAAATAGATATTACTACACAGTTGTTTATGATTGCTTAGAGTGGGATGAAGAGCAATATGTACCTAACTTCCAGATATATGAGTATTTATTAAATTGGGATTCACATAATATATTTAGACGTGGTTATTTGTTTATGGGAGTGCCACAGGGAAGATCAACAGCAGAACCACCAAGAGACTTTTATATAAATATTTTGCCTCCATATGGTGATTCTAAAGTTACAAATGAAAATAATGCAGATGAAGTTATGTTTCAATTTAAAGGAAATGATGTTTTTGATAATGCATTAAGGCTTTATGCAGGAGCTCTATCAATGAAAGAGTTAGCTGGGGATCAAAATACAAAAAGGATATATAGTGATAAAGCACAAAAGTTAAGAAAGATATTATTAAATTGGTTAAATGAAAATAAGAATACAGCATTTAATATAATTTATAAAGGAATATCAAAACAGTTAATGCAGATAACTCATGGTAAAAGTAGAAATGTAAGTAACTTTAAAGATGTGATAGATTTATCGGCATCAATATGTTTAGATGAATACTTTACATCAATTTATCCTAAATTCCCTGTAATGAAGAGTAAAGTAACTCAAAGTAATCAAGCGGATGTAATTCAAAGAGCTATAAAGTGTTTTGCAGGACAAAGAACAATGGATAGCATAGCCTTTTTAGAGAGTTTCAATTTAATAGATAACTCTAAAATATCGGTAGTTAATTCAAAATATGCTATGAACCTAGTTAAACAATTAGAAAAGCTTCCTCCACAAGGAGTTATAAATTATTCAGATATAGTAGTACAAAGATATGATGAGTATTTTGATAAGGAGTTTAATATAAATATAGAATACTTCTCAGTTGTATTATTAGCGCTAGTTTATTGTGGTAAAGCAACATTAACATTGAAAAATGGAGTACAGTTGACAGCGTCTAACTTAGATACTTTACCTAGATTAGGGGTTGTGGATATTTATGAGTTTAAATATCTAGGTAAACCCAAAGAAGGGTCTATAGAAGAGTTAAAAAGATTATTTGAAATATTAGATATATCTACAGGTTTATTAGTAAATGCAACTGAAATGGAAAAGGGATTAGAAAAAGCTTTAGAAAAAACAAAGAAAATTTCAGAAGAAGCCTTAGAATGTAAAAGAATGTTAAATGATAACTTTAAGTTATGGGGGGAAGAGCTTATACAAAGTCATATAACTAATAATTACTTATCTAAAATAGATAAATTGATGAATGAGTTTGTTAATTTCAAAATTAAGTACAATACTGTTGCAAAGTTAAGAAATTTTGCAATGGCTATGGAAGAGTTAAATGAAATTGAAGAAGCAATTAAGTGTATAACAGTAGTAAAATGTTATACTTATTTTAAGAATGAGTGTGGAAGCATTGTTAATTACATTTCAAATATTGAAACATTAAAGCTACCTGAAAAGTTAGCAAAAGATATTGATAATGCAAAAGATATCTTTAGAAAGAAAAGAGATGAGATTAAAGATACTTTAGATACTGAAAGTGCAATATCTGAAGTATTAAGTGAATTAAAAAAGGTTAAGGATAATTATATCGAAATATATTTTAACTTGCATAATAAAGCAAGATTAGGTGTTAATTCTAAAGATAAAAAATCAGCAATTTTAACAGGTAGATTATTAGCGAACTTAAAGAAATTAGCCAGTATAGATTCTATTTTCCAAGTTGGTAAATTAAGAGATATTGAAAAGGAATTATCAAACTTAATAGTATGCTACGAATTAACAAGTATTGAGTTAAAAGATAGTCATATATGTAGTCATTGTAAAATGGATATAAATACATTAGCTATAAGTGCTAGTGATAAGTTAAATTCATTAGAAGTACAGTTAAATAGTTTATATCAAGAATGGACCAATATACTAATAAACTCTTTAGAAGACCCATTAATATTAGATAATAAGAAGTTGTTAACAAAAGGCCAACAGGAAATAATTGATGATGTAATAATAAAGAAGGCACTACCTGAGGTTATTGATACATTCTTTGTTCAAACTTTTAATACTTTATTCTCAGAACTTGACAAGGTAACTATTAATATAGATGAGTTAGAAAGTATGATTTTATCTATGGGACCATGTACCGTTTCAGAGTTGAAGAATAGATTAAATAGTTTTGTTGATAATTTAGCAATAGGAAAAGATATTGAAAAACTAAGAATTATTATGCAGCAAAATGATGTATTTGAAAATATGCTGGTAGCTGAAAATGAAGCAAATGATTATTAATGATTTAGGAGAAATAAGTTATGAAATTAACAAAGCAAGATATAGATAAAATTAGAGAAATAGAGGGTTTTCCAATAGCTCAAGATGAAGATATAATAAAATTATCTAATGCACCATATTATACCGCATGTCCAAATCCTTTTATAGATTTGTTTTTAAAAGATAATGGTAAGCCGTATGATGAAGATACAGATGATTATAAGAGGGTACCATTTGCTGCTGATGTAAGTGAAGGGAAAACAGATCCTTTATATATGGCTCATTCTTATCATACTAAGGTACCTTATAAGGCAATAATGAATTATATTCTACATTATACAGAACCAGGGGATATTGTACTTGATGGATTTGCAGGTTCTGGGATGACTGGTGTTGCAGCACAGATGTGTGGTAATCCTGATATAGATTTTAAACAACAAGTTGAAAGAAAGCTTAAGGGAGTTAAATGGGGGAGTAGAAAAGCTGTTTTAAATGACTTATCACCAGCAGCTACTTTTATAGCATCTAATTATAATATACCAGTAGATGCGTTCGAATTTGAAAAAACAGCTCTTGAAATTATAGATAAATGCTTAAATGAATGTGGATGGATGTATGAAACTTTTCATGTCGATACAGATGGTGAAAAGGTGTGTGGGATAGATGGATATATTAAGGGAAGAATAAATTATACAGTATGGTCGGATGTTTTTATATGTCCTAATTGCGGTGAAGAAATAGTGTTTTGGGATGCTGCGGTAGAGAAAGATATTGGAAAAGTAAATGAAGTTTTTGAATGTAAAAATTGTGGTATCAAGTTAAAGAAAAAAGACTGTGAAAGAGTTAAGACATTAGAATTTGATAAAAATTTAAATGAAAATGTAACTATAGCTAAGCAAGTGCCTGTTATGATAAATTATATTGCTAATGGCAAAAAGTTTGAAAAGAAACCAGATAAAGATGATTTAAGAATTATTAATGAAATTGAAAATATGGAGATTCCATATTGGATACCTACAGATATACTACCGAAAGGTGATAATACTGAACAACCATTACGATCACATGGATTCAGTACAGTAAACCAATTTTATTATAAAAGAAGTTTATATATTTTTTCAAAGATTTTTAATCTAGCAAGAGAAAATGAAAAATTAGGAAGAACAATAATGTTTTTATGTACTTCTATACTAGTAAAAACAGGCTCAAAACTACACAATATAGGTTTTAAAAATGGAAATTTAAATTTAGCAGGAGCAATGCCAAATGTTTTATATGTTCCGAGCACTGTTGCTGAAAGAAACATTATTGATTTACTTTATAGCAAAATAAAAGATATAAAGAAGGTATATGAGAATAAAAAAGAGATTAATAATTGTATAATATCGTGTGGTTCATGTACAAATCTAAATTTATTATCAAATTCGATAGATTATATTTTTACAGATCCTCCATTTGGAAGTAACATCAATTATTCAGAGCTAAGTTTTATTTGGGAGTCATGGTTAAAGGTTAAGACAAATAATAAAAGTGAAGCTATTGTAAATAGGACACAAAATAAAGGTTTATTAGAATATCAAGAACTAATGACAGAATGTTTTAAAGAGTATTATAGGGTTTTAAAACCTAATAGATGGATTACAGTAGAGTTTCACAATTCTAAGAATGCAGTATGGAATTCTATTCAAGAGGCTTTAAATAAAGTTGGATTTGTTATTGCAGATATAAGAGTACTTGATAAGAAACAAGGAACTTTTAAACAAATGACAAGCATAGGATCCGTAAAGCAAGATTTAGTCATATCGGCATATAAGCCTAAAGAAAGCTTCAAGTTAAGAGTTATTAATGAAGCTGGAAGTGAAGATACTGCATGGCACTTTGTACGTCAACATTTAGAAAAATTACCCGTTGTAGTTACTAATGATAACAAAATAGAAGCAGTAAGAGAACGTGAGTCATACCTACTATTTGACAGAATGGTTGCGTATCATATAATGAATGGAATAATGGTTCCTATAGATGCTGCAGATTTTTATAAGGGGCTTGACGAAAGGTTTGTTAGAAGAGATGGAATGTACTTCTTGCATGATCAGGTAAATGAGTATGATAATGCAAGAGTTATGTCAGAATTTCAGCCAATACAATTTAGTTTATTTGTAACTGATGAAAAAAATGCAATTGCATGGTTATATAAAGAATTAGAAACGCCACAAACTTATGGAGAAATACAACCTAAGTTTATTCAAGAGCTTAGAACGTTTAAGCATGAAAAAATGCCAGAGTTAAGTGAATTATTAGAGGAAAACTTTATTCAAAATGAAAATGGTCAATGGTATATACCTGATCCAACTAAATCAGGAGATATAATAAAACTTCGTGAAAAGAGATTGATAAAAGAATTTGAAGAATATTTAAATGGAAAAGGAAAGTTAAAATCATTTAGAACTGAAGCTGTTAGAGCTGGTTTTGCTAAGCTTTGGAAAGATAAAGACTATAAAAATATTGTTAAAGTAGCAGATAGATTACCAGAAAGTGTAATACAAGAAGATGATAAGTTATTAATGTATTATGATATAAGTTTAAGTAGAATAGAATAATTAGTTGATAATGCTACTGTTTCGTAAATGTGTAACAGTAGCATTATTATATAAAATTTATATGATAGGAGTTTGAGAATGTATAATATAGGGGAATGGGCTTATGACTCTATTAAAAAAGAAAAGGTACAAATAATTGAAGTTGTGAATTTATGGGGATTTATTTCCTATAAAGTATTTAACTCTGCAACTAATGATATTTACCAAATATCAGAAGAACACATTGAGAAGGTAGATAAACATGAATATGATGAGTATTATGTAAGTTACATTACAATGTTAGCTAAAATAAAAAGTGAGACGTCACAAGGTTTATTATCAAATTTAAGTAATGGTATTATTCCATTACCACACCAATTACATGTATTGAATAGAGCTGTTTCAAATAATAATATTAGATACATATTAGCTGACGAAGTTGGTCTTGGAAAAACTATAGAAGCAGGATTAATAATAAAGGAATTAAAAGCAAGAGGCTTAGTTAAGAGAATATTAGTAGTATGTCCTACAGGGCTTGTAACTCAGTGGGGAGCTGAAATGAAAGAAAAATTTGATGAGAAG
Source organism: Clostridium gallinarum (assembly GCF_014836325.1). Classification (GTDB taxonomy): domain Bacteria; phylum Bacillota; class Clostridia; order Clostridiales; family Clostridiaceae; genus Clostridium; species Clostridium gallinarum. The sequence goes on along the minus strand of NZ_JACSQZ010000032.1, from coordinate 14,041 downwards.
TTTCATGTAATACTACCATCAGATTTTGATACAATAAAAAAGATTACAGATAGTGATGACGTATATGGTCAATTTGATCAAGTAATAAGTCCAATGGACTCAATTAAACCATTAGAAAAAAGAGCTGGATGGAATCAAGAAAAGATAGATAAGTATAATGAGGATAGAATCTATTCAATCATAAATAGTGGATGGGACTTAGTGATTATAGATGAAGCACATAGAGTAGCAGGTAGTTCAAGTGAAGTTTCAAGATATAAGTTGGGAAACTTATTAGGCAATTCTAGTCCATATTTATTATTATTAACAGCAACTCCGCATTCAGGAAAAACGGAACAATTTTTAAGACTAGTAAGATTACTTGATGAAAAAGCGTTCCCAAATACAAAGGCTATTGTTAAGGAGCAAGTTGCGCCTTTTGTTATTAGAACAGAGAAAAGGGAAGCAATAGATAATGATGGTAATAAGCTGTTTAAGAATAGAGTTACTAAGGTAGTTGAGATATCTTGGGATCAAAGACATAGCATGCAAGAAAAACTTTATGAGCTAGTTACTAACTATGTAAGAAATGGTTACAATAAAGCTATGAAAGAAAAGAAATACTATATTGGGTTTTTAATGGTGTTAATGCAGAGATTAGTAACAAGTAGTACAGCGGCAATAAAGGAGAGCATAGAAAAAAGAATAGATATTTTAGAGAACCAACAATCTAAAATACATTCTTTATCAATGCAAGATTTAGTTGAAATAGACTTAGAAGAGAATTTAGAGCAAGCCATAGAAGTGCTATCATTAAATTTAAAACAAGAATTACTAGAACTAAAGGAAATATTAAGGGTAGCTAAACAGGCTGAATTTGAGTATTTAGATGCAAAAATAGAGGTATTAATAGAAATTCTAGATACACTATATGCCGAGCAAAGAGATAGAAAAGTAATTATATTTACAGAGTTTGTTTCTACACAAAAATTCCTAAAAGAGTATTTAGAAAAGAATAATTATAAGGTATCTATATTAAATGGCAGCATGAATATAGATGAGAGAAATGATGTTTTAAAGGAATTTAAGACTTCATCAAATATACTTATTTCAACGGATGCTGGAGGAGAGGGGTTAAATCTTCAGTTTTCAAATGTTGTTATTAACTATGATTTGCCATGGAATCCTATGAAGATTGAACAAAGAATAGGTAGAGCTGATAGAATAGGTCAAAATAAAGATGTTTTAATATTTAATTTTATAATAAAGAATACAATTGAAAATAGAGTTAGAAACGTATTAGAGGACAAGCTTGCAGTAATACTTTCAGAAACAGGCATAGATAAAATGTCAGATGTACTTGATAATGAAGTGGCTGAGTTAGATTTTACAGATGTGTATATCAAGTCAATTAGAACACCTAAGAATATTGAAAGTAATGTTAAGTCTATAGAAAGTGAAATAAAAGGACAAATTGAACTAGCGAATAGATACAAGGAGCTTATTAAAGAAGAGAAGGATTTATCAAAAGACATATTTAATAATTTAGGATTTGATTTAGAATCAGCTTTAAGAAAGATGCTAGAATCATATTGTGCATGGAAGGATGATATAACATTACCAATACAAAATTTAAGTATAAATGATGAGGAGATTGTTAGACATTTAAATAAAGAAATTGAAGTTAGTAGTTTTGATAAAATACCTAATATAGAGATTAGAGATATACCTAATGAAGAAGGATATTTCATGCTATGGGAGCTATCTATAAATGATGATAAAAATTGCAGAAGGATAATACCTATTTTTATCAATAAGGATGGGGCTTTTAGAACTTTAGCTGGAAAGAAAATATGGGATGTTTTAATAAAACCATCAACAAACTTTAAAGTTGTTAATAATACAAATATTAGTGATGTAGTGCTAGATGATATAAATAATATAGTTAAAGAAGTTGCATACAGTATATTTATAGAATTAAAAGATGATTATGAAAATAAATTAAATGAACAACATAATAAATATTTATATGCAATTAATTTAAGAATTGAAGCTGCAAGTAAGATAGGAATAAAAAATATAAGGATGGCAAGATTAAAAGCTTTATCAAAGGAAAAACAGGAAATTACTGATAAATATAAGCTTAATAAGAATGTATGTCCTGTATTGAAGCCAATATTTATTTCTTACTTAGTGAGGTAATTATGTTTGATAGATTAATAGAAAAACAAATAAGCATAGAGTATTTAAAAAGAGTTTTGATTAAAGATTATGATGGTCTTATAACTAAGTATTGTAATAATTTTAAGGTTAAGTACAGAGGTATATTATATGAATATAACGATGTAGAAAAATTTAGGTATATATATGAAACAAAGATTAAAGGCTCTAATGATAATTATATAGTACTTGTTTCAAAAGAAATGTATATACCTTATGATATACTAATGTATTTTAATGTAATTGATTTATCATATGAGATATTATTTCCAAAATTAAATAGCTTTGTTTTAAAGAGTACATCAGGACTAGATCTTGATTTATTATCTATTGCATATAATAACTTGTATGAGCCTTTAATAAGTGAAAGAGATACTAAAGAGTTTATTAATAAAACAATGTATAGTAAAAGTAATATTAAAGAATATGTGGCTGAATTGCAGGAAAAAATAAGATATACTATGCAAGAAGATATGAGTTATAATGATTGGTTTAAAGTAAGCTCAAAAAAAGCTACTATGAGATGTTTAGAATTAATGAGTAGTGAAAAGTATAATACTAATGGCTTTGATAAGGTTATTAATGAGGAGTTCAAAGATTTTATATTAGATAAGTATAAAGGTTTATCTGGTAGAAGTACTAATAAATCACCAATATTACTTAGTAAAGTTATGGATTTTATATTAATGAAACAAGAGAAATTTGCTTTAATAGTTATGGATGGAATGTCAGTTGCAGATTGGAATATAATATCAGGAGAGTTTAATGATATAGAGTTTGATTTAAACTATTCTTTTGCATTGATTCCTACATTAACATCAATATCAAGGCAGAGCTTACTTTCGGGAAAATTACCAATAGAATTAGATAATCCATTTAGTCTTGCTAAAGAGAAAAACTTATTTATAGAAAAATGTATGGAATATGGGTATAAACAAGATCAAATTAAATATAATAGAGGCTATGATATTGAGTTAAGTGTAAATGATAAATGTTTAGCTATTATAATTAATGATATTGATGATTTGGTTCATAATCAATTACAAGGATATAGTGGTATGTATAGAGATATTTATCATTTAGCTAAAACTCAAAAGTTACAAAAGTTAATTAAAAAACTATTTAAAGAAGAATTCACTATTTATTTAACATCAGATCATGGTAACGTAGAAGCTGAGGGGATGGGGAAAGTAAAAGGTGCAGGTGTTGAGGTAGAAACTAAGTCGCAGAGAGTTGTTATTTATAAGGATTTTGCTAGTGAAGAGAGAGTTAAAGATGAGTTCAATGTTATAGAGTATCCAGGATACTATCTACCTAAAGATAATAAATATTTAATCTGTGAAGATAGAGCAGCCTTTGCAGCAAAAGGAGAACAGATAGTATCTCATGGGGGAATATCTATAGAAGAAGTTATAGTTCCATTTATAACAATCAAAGGAGTAAAAAATGAGTAAAGTAATCGGTATGTCAAGAAACATAAATTTAGATTGGCTTAATGAAACTGCTAATTTAGTTTTAGCAGGTAAAAGCGAAGAAGAGATAAAGGAATCATTAAATGAATATTTAGGATTCACAATAAATAGCCCAACTAATCTTAGAAAAACTAGAGAGATATTAATGAATATCTGGGTAAGAACAGAAGAGAAGGACTTTGCTATAAAAAAACTAGCATTAGATTTAGTTAATACTAATAAGGCGTTAAATAAGTTAGTTGCACATTGGTGTATGATGTTATTAGCTTATCCTGTTTTTGGTGATATAGTAACAGCAATAGGTAAGATGGCAGATAAACAGTTTGATATTACAACTGCTCAAGTGAAAACAAGAATGTTTGATGTTTGGGGAGAGAGATCAACATTGTATCATTCTATAGATAAGAATATAAAAACACTTAAGGATATAGGAACGTTAGGCACTATTAAAACAGGTTTATATAAAGTGGAGAAGTTTGATATAGAAGATGAAAGAGCGGTTACTTTAATAGTAGCTACATTACTAACGTTAAAGGAAAAACTGTATATGAGAATAGAAGAATTAGAGAACTCTTATGAGTTTTATCCATTTAAGTATGATGTAAACTTAGAAAATCTTCAAATGAGTGGGATGTTTAGTTTTGATAAATTTGGTGGAGAAATTGTTATAAGTATTAGAGGGTAATTATAGATGAGAATTATAAACAGTGGGTATTATGAATATAGCAAAAGAAGTTTTTTATGGTATGAAAGAAGTAGATAATATACAATTGAAGCTATTAGGAAAAATGAGGATAAAGATATAATAAATTTAAAAGAGCTAGAAGAAGTTATTGAAATAGTCAATAATGATAATTTAGATTATAGTAATGAGATATCAATTGATATGAATTTCAAAGGTATTATTAATAATACAAATAATAATGAGTTAAAGGAGCTTTTAGAAAATACTTTTGTTGTAGTTGGAATAGTGAAAAAAGATGTAATGGCAAGAGCATATCCAAGATATTAAGATAATTCGTATTTGGTTGAGTTAGGTAGAGACATATGTTTAGATATGAATAATATGGCTGATATACTGAGTTGATTGTAATGAGGAGTTTGTGGACTTATATGTAAAATCATCTATGGAGCTTATAGAAGTAGCCAATATATTTTTAGTAGGACATGAGATAGGACATAATTATTATGGACATACAACTACTATGCATAATGATATAGTTAACTTTTAGTATGGAAAAGTAATATGAGTTATGGTAATTAAGAAGCTACAATATATGTATAAAAATGATTATAAAAGATTGAGAGTTAATTGGGATGGTGGATTGAGAAGTGAGTAATGAAGAAAAATTAGAATTAATAATTAAAAATACAGGGTTAAGTAAAGGGATATGTAAAAAGTATTTAGAGAGAAATGGTAATGATATTGAAAAAACATTCAAAGAAATACAATGCAAAATACAGAATGGTGAAATTGAAGCATCATCAGTATCGTCAGGGATAGTATATGGAAATGTTAGCAATTCAAGCACAGTATATGGAATGGATAAATTCAATACACCAAGAGGGCATGGTTTTGCTGCAGAAAATGCTAATCACTTATATGATAAGGTGAGTAAAGGTGATTTTTTAGGAAAAGGAAAGGTAAATTTAACAGGTGAAGAGATTGATCCAAAGACAGGTCGTATTATCAAAAATGGTGCTGATAGGGTAGTTGATGGTGTTAATATACAAACTAAATATTGTGCTAGTGGATCAAAGTGCATTTCGGAATGCTTTGAAAATGGGCAGTTGAGATATTTAAATGCTGATGGGACACCAATGCAAATAGAAGTACCATCAGATAAGTATGAAGCTTCAGTTAAAGCAATGGAAAATAGAATAAAAAATGGACAGGTTCCAGGAATAGATGATCCTTCAAAAGCTAAAGAAATAGTTAGAAAAGGCAACTTCACATATGAACAGGCAAAAAATATAGCTAGATTTGGCACTGTAGAATCAATAACTTTTGATGCTGTTAATGGAGCTATTATAGCAACAGGAGCAATGGGGATTAGTGCCACAATAACATTTGCAACGGCTATTTGGAGTGGAGAAGATTTTAATGTTGCCATAAAAAAAGCTACTTATGCAGGATTGAAAGTTGGAGGAACAACCTTTGTAACTGCAATACTATCAAGTCAACTATCAAGAGCAGGATTAAATAGTGCATTGGTAGGATCTTCAGAAGCAATTGTAACTTTAATGGGGCCAAAGGCTTCTGCTATGTTAGTAAATGCCTTTAGAAGCGGGGGAAATATATATGGTGCAGCTGCAATGAAAAGTGCAGCTAAGATGTTGAGAGGAAATGCAGTAACTGGAGCAGTTTCAGTAGTTGTGTTGTCTAGTTTTGATGTTGCTAATATTTTTAGAGGAAGAATTTCAGGAAGTCAATTATTTAAAAATATTGCTAATACAGCATCTACAGTTGCAGGTGGAACAGCTGGCTGGGTAGGAGGTGCTACTGCAGGAGCGGCAATTGGTTCAGCAATACCTATAGTTGGCACTGCTATTGGTGGGTTTGTAGGTGGCATACTTGGTTCTTTTGCAGGTGGAGCGGCAGCAGGAAAGGTGTCTGGGGTAGTATTGAATGAATTTATTGAAGATGATGCTAATAAAATGGTAAAGATAGTAGAAACAGTATTTACAGAATTAGCTGAAGATTATCTACTGAATAAAAAGGAAGCAGAAAATACTATTGATAAATTAAAAGATAAGTTAACAGGAAAGTTACTTAAAGATATGTTTGCTAGTTATAACAGAGCAGTATTTGCAAAGAATATATTAGAGCCGTTAGTTGAAGATGAAGTAAAGACTAGAAAGTTAGTGAGGATTCCTTCCAAAAATGAAATGTATAATGGATTACGTGAAGTATTAGAAGAGTTGTCGGATGAGATTTGTTTGCAATAATAATGTTTTAGGTTTGATGAAATATTATTGGAATAGTTAGTTTTCATATAATAAATATGGAGTTAACATATTATATTTTAATATATGGATTTATGAAACTAATTATAGTGGACAAGTAATGTAGATTATAATAATATTATATATAATTTATAGTATTTTATAATAATTTATAGTATTTTATTGAACAAAAGCAATTTGAGGTGTATATTATATATATAAGAGGTAATAATTTATGATAGATGAGTTAGCAAAGCTTAGAAGTGAAATGGCAGAAAAGAATATAAGGCAGATGGTTTCGGAAGGTAATTATATTGTAAGTACGCATGCACATGAGCGAATGGCAGAAAGAAAGATACCTGAAGAAAAGGTTATTGAATGTATAACTAATGGAGTAAATATTGAAGCACAGATAGGAAAAAATATAAATGACTTCAAAATCCTATTTCAAGAAGGAAGTAAAGAAAAGCCAGAAGTTTATACTGTAGTTGCAGATAGAGAAAAGCCTGTTATAGTTACAGTTTGTAGAACTAAGGATGAAGTATGGGAATGTGTAGATAATGTTTTAAAGAGAAGGGAGATGCATAAATCATGAGTATGAAATGTTATATTTGTGATCACGATATGGAAGAAAAAATCACTTCAATTAATACTGGATGGGGTGATTATAAACTAACTGTAAATGGTGTAAGTGCATATGTATGTCCAGAGTGTGGAGAAATGGTTTTAGATAGTAAAGATTCAAGTATGCTTCAAAAGCTAAGTAGAAGTTTAGAAGATGCAGAAGCAGAGATTAAGCCGGATGTCTTAAATTTGACAGAGGTAGCAGATCTCTTAAGAGTAAGCAATCAAACTATATATAATATGATAAAAGATGGAAGAATAAAGGCGGTAAAGTTTGGTAGAGAGTGGAGATTTAATAGAAAAGATATAGATGCATATATTAATGGTTCATATGATATAGCAGCAAGAAATAAAAAAGGTGAAATAGATTCTAAAGTTGCAGAAGCTATTGAAAAATACAAATAAAATGAGTCAGTATATGTATAATTATCCTGAGCAATATGCTCAGGATATTATTTCATCATTTAATTTAACTCCACCTATAGATTTAAGTAAGATATGCGAAAAATTAGATATAAAGGTTAACTATGAACCATTAGGATCAATGGAAGCACTATTAATAGTATCACCAGGAAAGAGAAATATAATAATAGACAATTCTAGAAATATGTATAGGTTAAGAGAAAGATTTACGATTGCTCATGAGATAGGTCATTATATCATTCCATGGCATGAAAATTTACAACAATGTGATAAAATAGTAGATTTTAAATCAGAAAATACTATAGAATGTGAAGCAAATAATTTTGCATCTGAGTTATTAGTTCCTCAAAGTAGCTTACTAGGAGATATAAAGGATAAGAAGGTAACATTAGCACTAATAAAGGAATTAGCAGAAAAGTATGATGTATCACTTGTTGTGATGGCAAGAAGGATATTGGAGTATTCTGATAGTCAGTCAGTAGCATTGATTTATTATCCTAATGGAAATAAATATATTCAAATGAAATCAAAGAGCTTTAATAAAGAGATAAAGGATGGACGTATTACGAAATCTTCAGCACATAAATTATTAACTAGCTATAATACTAGTGCAGAAGTTAAAGATGTTATTGATAGTAGTATTTGGTTTGAAAATGATTGTGTATCTGATAAGATTGTTGAAGAATCAATGTTTCAAAGCAATCTTGGTAGAGTGTTTACTTTATTAAGGGTAGCAGATGAGGATGATATTTCAGATTTAGAATGGGATTTTTAGATATAATTAAAGGTTTCATCAATATATATTATATTAACTATTGATGTTAAAATTAATATTAAATGGCTGGGATATAACCCAGCCATGATTTGCATAGATATTGGTCTATAGATGTCTATAATTCTTAATATATATTGTACATTTGAAACGGTAAGGCTCGCCTCCACCATGAAACCCACGAAAATCAATATAGATTTTCGTGGGTTATTTTAATGCAATAAATTTTTATTGATAATTATTTTTTTTATTTTACAAAGTGAACTTAAGATTAAATAAAAGCATAGAAGATATTGAAGTTGCTTAAAATAATAATGCTTATTTTTTGGTTGGCACAGATTGAATAATTATTGGCGTAAAATGATGTTAAAAAATGTTTTATAGTTTGTATAATGAAGTCATAAAGTGAAACTTAAATTTAGGGAGGAAATTATGATGAAAAATAAAACTGCATTAATTACAGGAGCATCAAGTGGGATTGGAAAGGAATTTGCAAAGTTACATGCAGAAAGAGGTGGAGACTTAGTAGTTGTTGCAAGAAGTAAGGATAAACTAAATGAATTAAAAAGAGAACTTGAAAATAAATACAGAATAAAAGTAATGGTGATTGTAAAAGATTTATCGTTAAGAAATTCAGCACAAGAGATTTATGATGAGGTTAAAAATGCAAATATAAAAATAGATTATTTAATCAATAATGCTGGATTTGGTGGTAGAGGTGAGTTTCATATACGTTCTATGGAGCAAGATATTCAAATGATTGAAGTAAATGTTATTACGCTTACAAAATTAACTAAGTTATTTTTACCTGACTTTGTTAAGAGGGGGGATGGTAGAATATTAAATGTTTCTTCTACAGCTGCAATTATGCCAGGTCCATTACAAGCAGTTTATTATGCTACAAAGGCATATGTTACTTCATTTAGTAATGCTGTGTGGCAAGAAATTAAAGGCACTGGTGTAACTATTACTACATTAATGCCAGGTGCCATGGATACAGGTTTTGCTAAAGCATCAGATATGAGTAATACTCCATTATTTGCAAAGACTGTTAGTCCAGTTGATGTTGCAAAAGATGGTTATGAGGGTATGTTAAAAGGAGAATTAAATGTAATTTCAGGAGTATCACTACTTCAAAGAATGTTTTTAGCATTGGCTCCATTTACACCTAAAAAAATAATGATGAAACAAATTTATGAAATGCAGAAGGAAAAATAATAAAATAGAATGGAGTATCTTTTATGAAGCGTTTTATTATTGATGGTAGGTATAGTTCACTTCTTTTATCAGTAGGGTTGCCTTTACGTGAAATATTAATAAAATCAGGGTTGCCAGAGGATTTATTTAGTAGAAAGAATATAAGATTAACACAAGATGAATACTTTCGTTTTATGGAAAGCATTGGTGAAATAATTCCTGATGAAAGTAAACTAATAAAAATTGCAACTGCAGAAGGTATTGAAACTTTTTCTCCGCCTATTTTTGCTGCTTTTTGTAGCAAAAATGCTCAGATTTGCATAGAGCGTTTAGCACAGTATAAGAAGCTTATTGGGCCTATGATTTTTATTATAAGAAAAGAAGAAAAGAACTTTACAGTAGAATTAACAACAGAAGAAAAATATAATAAAATACCTTTATTTTTAGAGGTTTCAGAGTTTGTTTTTTTGATTAATTTAATTAGGATAGCAACTAAAGAGAATATAATTCCCTTGAAAATAACATTGCAGAATTCAATTAATGATAAAGCGTTAGAAAAATATTTTGGTTGTAAGCTTCAGAAAGGGAATAAAAGTGCTTTGACTTTATCACTTAATGACTCGCTTAAACCATTTGTTAGTGAGAATGAAGTAATGTGGGATTATTTTGAGCCGGAGCTTAAGCGAAGATTGTCAGAGTTAGAAGTAGAAGATTCTTTTGGAGCAAGAGTAAGGAGTTCATTAATAGAGTTATTGCCTATAGGATGTAGTAGTATTGAAGATGTAGCATTAAAACTTGGAATGAGTAAGCGTACACTTCAACGGAAATTAACAGAAGAAAAAACAACATTTCAAAATCAATTAAATCATACACGTGAATTGTTAGCAAAGAACTATATAAAAAATACAGACATGGTAAGTGATGATATTGCATTTTTATTAGGATATAAAGATTTGAATTCATTCTTAAGAGCATTTCAAATTTGGACTGGTATGACTATTACTGAATATAAAAAATCTTTGCAGAGAAAATTTTAATGTGTATTTTAAGAAAGTAGGATGAAGATATGAAAAAGCTTTTAGTATATTATTCACATGATGGAAGTACAAAATTTGTTGCAGAAATAATATCAAAAATAATAGAAGCAGATATTATGGAACTCATACCGGAAGAAAATATAAATATAACTGGGATAATGAAAATCTCCTGGGGGGTACGTCAACTTATTACACATCCAAAACCTAAATTGTTAAGAAATAATATAAATCCGTCTGATTATGATATGATTGTAATAGGTACTCCAGTTTGGTCTTATACATTTTCGCCACCGATAAATACTTTTTTTAATGAATATAAATTATCAGGGAAAAAAGTTGCTATTTTTTGTTGCCATGGAGGACAGAAAGGAAAAACAATAGAGAAAATGAAAGAATGTTTAAAGGGAAATATAATTATTGGAGAAAATGATTTTTTAGAACCGTTAAAATATAGAAAAGAAGAAAATTTGAAAAAAATTATAGAATGGGCTAATAATATATCAAAGTAAAAAGGCAAATAATAACTTTTATTATGTTGTTTATATGAAATTTATGAGATATATGATATTTATAAATACATATAGAGAAGGAATAGGAGAGTGCAATATGACTTATATAATAATGTTTCTAGTATGTATTTAGCTTAATCATATATGAAGGCGTAAATTAGATACCTTTCTTTCATTATAGGAGTTAATTATATTTTCCGTGATAGAAATAAATTTATTATAAAAATTCTCTTTAGCTTTTATTATTTCATCAGCATATCTTACATTATTTGGATTTAACAATTTATATTTTTCTATTATTAATTCTGAGCTCTTTTAGGGGGATTTTAAAGTTTATGTTCCAGCAAAATAGAACTGTATAGGCAACTGTACGTTTTATCTATTTTAAAAATAATTATTTAGTCTATAATATAGATATAAGTATGTAAGAAGGAGTATAGAATATGGGTATTAAAATAGTAACAGATAGCACATCGTATATTCCAAGTGAATATATAGAAAAATATGATATTAAAGTAGTTTCTTTAAATGTTATTTTAAATGGAGTAAGTAAAAGAGAAGTTGATATAGATAATAAATATTTCTATAAAGAAATGAATGAATCAAATGAAATTCCTAAATCATCTCAACCTATTCCACAGGAAATGATAGATATTTTTAAGGAAATAGTTGAAGCAGGAGATTCTATAGTAGGTATATTCTTATCATCAAAAATGAGTGGAGCATATTCTACTGCCAATATGATAAAAGAAATGATATTAGAAGAATATAAAGATGCTGATATACACATACTTGATTCTAAAACTAATTGTATGCAAATGGGATTTGCTGTTATAGAAGCAGCAAAAGCTTCAGCAGAAGGAAAAGGTATTAATGAGATAATATCTATAGCAGAGCATGTATTTAATAATAGTAGATTTTTATTTGCGCCAGAAACTTTAGATTACTTAAAAAAAGGTGGAAGAATAGGGGGAGCGGCAGCTTTATTCGGAAATATACTTCAAATAAGACCTATACTTACAGTTGTAGATGGTGAAACTTCTGTATTTAAGAAGGTTAGAACTAGAAAGAAAGTTATAGATGAAATAGTTAATGAAGCATTAGCTGATATAAAAGCTAATGGATTAGGTGACATTATTGTTCATCATATAAATTGTGAAGAAGACGGTTTAAAGTTAGCTAAAGTCTTAGAAGAAAAATTATCTAGGAAAGTAAGTATACAATCTATAGGTCCAGTTATAGGACTTCATGTAGGGCCAGGAAGTATAGGAATTGCGTATTATACAAGAGCATAATCAACTAAGTATAAGATTTGTATCTAAAAAGATTTTATAAAGAGTTCTCTAATTTTTTGGAGAGCTTTTTTGTTATTCTTTAGAAATTATAAAATGTTACACTATGAATAACATTTTTATAATTTCAAACTTTTAGTTTTTAAGTGTTAAAATATAATAGCAAGGTGACTTGGAGCTTGCGATGGAACCTGGATATGATACTTTAACACTTTTTTACTAAATTTAAGAATTGGGTTAAATACAAAAGAATTAATATTTTTTATTTACTTTATGCTAATATATATTTATAAATTTAAACAGAGCAATAAAAAATATGTTATTATAACACAATATAAATAGTAACCATATTAATAATAAAATATAAAGAAAATTAAGAGGTGTTTAAAATGGATGCAATATCTATGATAAAAGAAAGAAGAAGTGTGAGAAAGTTTAAAAATGAAAAAGTAGATAGAGAACTTATGAAAGAGATAGTTGATATAGCAAGATGGGCTCCATCATGGGTTAACTATCAAATAGCAAGATACACTTTAGTTGATAATGAAGAAATGATAAAGGAATTAGCAAATGAAGGTGTTAATGGGTTTATATATAATATAGATACTTTAAAAAATGCAAAGGGAGTAGCTGTACTAAGCTTTGTAAAAGGAAAAAGTGGAACATATGATAAGGAATATATAACTTCGAAAGGTAATACATGGGAAGTGTTTGATGCAGGGATAGCTTGTCAAACATTCTGTTTAGCAGCACATGCAAAAGGTGTTGGAACATGTATAATGGGTGTTATAGATGAAAAATCTATAGCTAAAATAGTGAATTTACCAGAAGAGGAAACAGTAGCAGCTCTTATAGTTTACGGATATGAAGATGGAGAGCATGTAGCGACAAGTAAAAGAAAAAATGTTGAAGAAATAATGCGTTTTGTAGATAAATAAAAATCAAATAATAAATATAGCATCAACGAGATGGAATCCAAATGAAGCTGGATGGGAAGCATTTTCATAATTGACTCTGTTAATTTTTATATAGAAAACCACCCTTTTAAGGGTGGTCATAATTTATGTTTAGTTAAACTTCATCATACCAAGCATGCATAAGATAACTTCTCTATTAACCTTTTTATAGTCATCAAGGCCTTTAATAAAATCAATAAGTTCTCTTAGTTCTTTATATTCCTTTGAATCCTTATCATATTGCTTTAACAGTTTCTTATGATCCTTGATTACTTCATCATAAATTTTAACTCTTTTTTCAGCATTTCTATAGCTTTCCATTAAAGCTGAATCGTACAAACTCATTTTATCCTCTCCCTTAAATATATTAATATTTTAATTAGATAATAAGCCTATTTAAAAAATATATGATTATTATTGATTTCTTATAATAATGATATCATATATTGTATTATTTAGTAAATATATGAATATAAATTTGTGTTATAAGATAATAATCAGATATATAAATATGAAAATAGGAGTAGTGTCAAGAATAAATAATATACTAAATGGTAAAAATTTCTTTAAATATATTTTAAATTATATATAATTAATTATATACAATATTAACT
>NZ_JACSQZ010000031.1 GCF_014836325.1 Clostridium gallinarum | reverse complement strand
ATTATATACAATATTAACTAATTTTATTGAAAAATAAAACAATTTTCATTCTTATTTAAAACATTTTATTTAAATAAATTTAAAATATAAGTTTAAGGAGAAAAAATGAAAGAGGAAAAATATATTAAATATGGATTATTCTCATCTATACTTATAGCTTTAGGACCAATACTTTGGCTATGCATAAATATATACGATAAAAATTATGAAGATATAGTACTAAACATAGTTTTTGTTATTATTGGAATTGCTTTAGTATTATTTAATGTTAGAAATTATTTAAAAGTGTACAATAAGAAATATAATATAGCATTAGAAGTGTTAAGTCATATAGTATCATTTATATTTTATATCCTATTGATAGCAGTAATAGTAATAGCATTTATAGCTTTTTATATGGGAATCTCATTTATACAAGAAAAAATATTTATAAAAGGAGAGTATATAACTTATCTTATAAAATCTCCATATTCATATTTATTATTTGTAATACTTATAATAGTAGCTATTAGGGTTAGCCTGCTATTTTCAAGAAAAGAAAAAGATTCTTTTATGAAAAAGAGGTTATTCAAATTCTTAAAGATTAATGTAGTCACTATATTAATAATTATTCCTCTTTTATACTTAGTATTAACTAACGTAGTGGTAGTTACAGAAGATGGTATTTATGATTATAGCTTTTATAACTTAAAAGGCACTAGATATAGCTTTAGTGATGTATCGTATGTAAATACTGGATTTATTCTTAGGGGAAGAAGTAAGGGAGAATTTTTTTATAATATTCAATTAAAAGATGGTAAAATAATTAAATTAGCTTACCCATCTATGACTCAGCCTTCTGATAAATATGATTATGATACTTGGCAAGAATATGTTGATATAGATAAATATATTATGAGTAGTGGAGCTAAAAAGGAATCAAGTGAAAATGGTTCAGAATATGTGCAAATGGATAAGATATATATAGATAAATTGTTAAAGGTTATAAGAAATAAATGATAAATATATTTAAACTATTATCAATAAAAATATAGCTATTTTAATAGCTATTATAAATTTTAGTTCTAAAATAAAAACTAATTATTTTAATAACCTTATCTTTAGAATTATTACTAATATTATAAGAAATATTACTAAGTTCTATAACTATAGGAGATAAATTTCAACCGGTGAAGGATGTAATAGCAAGTGATGTTGAGGATGGAGAATTCACAGATACTTGTATAGTAAATATTAATAAAAAGTTATGCCTTATTATTAACTCTTTATACTTTCCTTCCTTCAGTTTGCAAAGAGATAAACATTGTATGAGATTGCCTTGGAGCGTATGCGACGGAGCAAGGAATATAATGTTTATCTCTTTTTTATTCTTTATGAAATTATATCTATGCACAAATTGTAGATAGTTTTATGAGAGTAGCAAAATTCGTAGTGTAAGAATTAGAGCTTTAATAATTTCTTTCCTTCAGTTTTGAAGTGTTAAAATATCATAGCAAGGTGACTTGGAGCTTGCGACGGAACCTGGATATGATATTTTAACACTTTTTTATTTTTAGATATATAGTTAGAATTTTATAAGTAAGTTACTAGCTAAAAATAAAGTATTATTGGGTTTTTAGAATATACAGAATATTTACTAAAAATATTTATAAATACTTGTATTATAAAAAAATATATGATATTATCAAAATAACACGAACAATTTATATTAAAATTAAAATAATAATCGTGATATACAAAACGAAAATATTATTAACAGTCCATTAAATTCGTCTAGATACAAACTGCAGGACGGGAAACCTGGATCGCTTTAATAGCCGGGGTATCTAAAACTTTATTTATTGGAGGAAAAATATGAAACAAACAATGACAAATCTAAAACAACTTATCCGTGCTGGAAGAGGTATTATACCAGCTCAAACAGTGATACTAAATGGTAATCTTGTAAATGTAATGACAGCCGAAATTTATAAGGCAGATGTTTCAATATATGAAGATACAATAGTGGCAGTTGGAGATGTATCAGAATATATAGATGAAAATACTGAAATAATTGATGCAACAGGAAAATATTTAGTACCAGGTCTTATTGATGGTCACATCCATAGTGAATGTAGTAAACTTTCAATTACAAGTTATGCAAAAGCAGTAGTTCCTTGTGGAACAACTAGTATGATTTCAGGTCTTGATGAATATATTTCCGTTTCAGGATTAGAAGGTTTAAAAGAAGTTTTTGAGGAAATAAAACAAAGCCCATTAAAAGTTTTTTGGGGAGCACCGTATAAAACACCATACACTTTTCCAGAATCAACAGTTGCATTTAATTTTACAAAAGAAATTCATGAAGAAGTTCAAAAGTGGCCAGAATGCTTTGGCGTATGGGAAACAGTTAGAGAGTATGTGACTGAAGAAGATGAAAATACTTTAGGAGCAATAGAAGTAGCAGCTAAAAATAGATTACCTGTATTTGGATGTGCACCAATGGCAAGAGGAAAAGAATTAAATGGTTACCTTTGTGCAGGGATAAGATTAGATCATGAAAGTTATGATCATGAAGAAGTAGTTGAAAAAATGAGAAAAGGAATGCATATGCTTATCCGTGAATCATCAGTTACTCATTTTTTAAAGGAAAATATAAGAGCTGTAACAGAAGTTAATCCTTATTTAGCAAGAAGAGTAAGCTTTTGTACAGATGATGTAACTGCTTCTGATATTTTAGAGAAAGGTCATTTAGATAATGTTGTACGTTTAGCAATTAAAGAAGGTGTAGATCCAATGAATGCAATTCAAATGGCTACAATTAATAGTGCGGAAGCCTATAGAATAGATCACTTAATAGGTTCAATTTCACCAGGAAGGATAGCAGACATTTTATTAGTAGATAGTATAGAAGAATTTAAAGTAGATACAGTAATAACTAATGGTAAGTTAGTTGCTAAAAATGGAAAATTAACTTACGAATTAAAGGCGCCAAAAAGAAGTTCTGTTTTAACAGGAGAATTGAAATGTAAAAAAACAACTAAAGAAGATTTTGAATACAAAGTAAATATTAAAAATGGAAAAGCTAAAGTTCTTTCCATGGATGTTAAAGGTCCATTTGTTAGAAAGAGAAGAGATGTAGTATTAGAAATTAAAGAGGGAATAGTACTTCCAGATACAGAGCAAGATGCAGTAATGGTTTCTGTTTTAGAGAGATTTGGAAGAAATGGAAATAAATCTTTAGCGTTTTGTTCAGGATGGAAGCTTAAAAAAGGAGCAATGGCTTCAACGGCAGCACCAGATGATAATAATTTAATAGTTATGGGGGCATCAGCAGAAGATATGTCTATAGCTGTTAATCACTTAATAGAAAATGGTGGTGGACAAGTTGTAGTATGTGATGGAAAAGTTTTAGAATTTTTACCATTACCTGTTGGAGGAATAGCAAGTGATTTAGAAGCAGAAGTTATATCAGAGTGGGAAAAAAGAGTAAACAAAGCAGCAAATAAATTAGGATGTGATTTACCAGAACCACTAATGTACATGTTCTTTTTACCAATTACAGCAATTCCAGACTATGCAATTACAGATGTTGGACCAGTTGATTGTATAGCATTAGATACCTTTGATCCAATTTTAGAACTTATCGAAAATAAGTAGTATAGAGGGTGAATTGAAATGGAAAAAAATAAATTTAAAAAGTTAATTGATATAGCAGCTGGTAGAGTTTTAGCAGATTTAGTAATTAAAAATTGTAAGATTGTTGATGTTTATAATGGAATTATTGTAGATGGGGATATTGCACTTTCTGATAATATTATAGCAGGAATTGGAAATTATGAAGGTGTAAAAGTTATAGATGCACAAGGAAAATACGCAGCACCAGGATTTATTGATGCACATATCCATATAGAATCATCTTATGTTAGTCCAGAGGAACTAGGCAGATTAGTTGTTCCTCATGGTACTACAACAATAATAGCAGATCCTCATGAAGTTGCTAATGTTTGTGGTTTTAAGGGAATTGATTATATGCTAAATGCAGCAGAAGGAACAGCATTAGATATAAGAATGATGTTGCCATCATGTGTTCCGGCTACTCCTTTTGAACACTCAGGTGCGAAAATTGATGCAAAAGATATGGAAGAAATCATGTCTAGTGATAAAATTCAGGGATTAGGGGAATTTATGAATTTTCCAGGAGTCACATTAGGACATGATGATGTTTTAGATAAATTAATTATTGCTAAAAACACAGGAAAGGTTATTGATGGTCATAGTCCAGGATTAAAAGGAAAAAATTTAAATGCTTATGCAGCAGCAAGAATTAAGACGGATCATGAATGTGAAACTATAGAGGATATGCATGACAGAATATCAAGAGGCATGTATGTAATGCTTCGTCAAGGCTCTGCCTGTCATAATTTAAGAACTCTAGCAAAAGGAGTTACTCCTTACAATAGTAAGAGATGTCTTCTTTGTGCAGATGATATGCAACCCAAAACTATATTAAATGATGGACATTTAGATAATAGTTTAAGAATGTGTGTTGAAGAAAATATAGATCCAATTATAGCAATTCAAATGGCTACATTAAATGCAGCAGAATGTTATGGATTAGAAGATAGAGGAGGAATTGCACCAGGACTTAGAGCTGATATTGTGTTATTTGATAATTTAAAAGATTTTAATGTAGATAATGTATTTATTAATGGAAAAGAAGTAGCTGAAGGTGGAGAATATAAACTACCAATAGCTAAATATGATATATCAGATACTAAGAGAAGTTTTCATGTTAAAGATTTTTCAATTGACAAGTTAAAATTAAAAATTAATTCGGAAAAAGCTCATACAATAAAAGTTCTTCCAGGTGGAGTTGTTACTAAAAAGAATATAGTAAATGTAAGTACAAATGAAAATAATGAATTTATTTATAATTCAAATGAAGATGTAGTTAAGGTAGCAGTTGTTGAGCGTCATCAAAATACAGGAAATGTTGCTGTTGCCTTACTTGAAGGTTATGGAATAAAGGAAGGCGCTATAGCATTATCAATAGCTCACGATTCTCATAATATTATAGTTGTTGGTGTTAATGATGAAGATATGGCTTATGCAGTAGAAGAGTTAATTAAGCAAGGTGGCGGAATAATTGTTGTAAATAATAGAGAGATAATTGAAAGCATGCCTATGGAAATTGCAGGTCTTATGAGTAATAAAACTGGAGAATGGATAGATAAAAAGCTTAAAAATATACATGAAGTTGCTCATAATGTTTTATTTGTAAGTAAAGAAGTAGAACCAGTTATGACTCTTTGCTTTATGTCGCTAGCAGTTATACCAGAAATTAAGTTAACAGATATGGGACTATTTGATGTAACACAATTTAAATTTATTGATATTGAAGCAAAATAATGAGAAAAGAGGTATTTTATAATGATGAAAACTACTTTAAAAATTCCTTTCTTCAAAGCAGAGGATTTAGGTGGATTAACTTATACACTTACAAATAATATTGTAAATTATTTAATTGTAATAGCTACTTTATCAGGAGTATTAGCTTGGCCTGATGAAATTGTTTATGGAAGAGTTATTCCAGCTATGTCTATAGGACTTTTAGTAAGTGGATTCTTTTATTCATATATGGGATATAGACTTGGTAAAAAAGAAGGTAGATCAGATGTAACAGCATTACCATCAGGAGTATCTACTCCAGCAATGTTTGTTATTTTATATGGGGTTATTATGCCACTACATTATGCATTAGGTGATCCAGAATTAACTTGGTCAGCAGCAGTAGCAGCATGTTTTATTGGAGGATTTGTTGAATTTTTAGGTGGTTTTATAGGCCCTTGGATGAAAAAGAGGATTCCAAGAGCAGCACTTTTAGGCACTGTTGCAGGAATAGGATTCATTTGGATGGCAACTCAAGGTGTTTTTGATGTATTTAGTGATCCTATTATAGGCTTACCAATTCTTTTAGTAGCTATGGTAGGTGTATTTGGAGGATATTTATTTAAAAGAAAATTCCCACCATTAGTATTAGCCATTATAGGAGGAATTGTATATTCTTTAGCTTTAGGAAGAACACATATAGATTTTTCAGGAGTAGGTTTTTATATGCCAAATCCAGTTACATCTATACAAGCATTGATAAATGGATTTGTAGTTGTCGTACCATATTTAACTATTATTATTCCAATTGAAATATATAATTTTATTGAAACTATGGATAATGTTGAAGCAGCAAATGCAGCAGGAGATAATTATAATGTTAGAATAACTCAGTTTGCAGATGGTATTTGTACAATGATTTCAGCTTGTTTTGGAGGAGTTGTTCCAAATACAGTTTGGCTAGGTCATGGAGGTCTTAAGAAGTCAGGGGTAGGAATAGGATATTCATGGGTTGGAGGATTATTATTAGGAATTGCAGGAGTATTTGGATTATTTACATTCTTTAGTAATTTAGTACCACCAGCAATTGCAGCAATAACTTATCTTTGGTGTTCAACAGTAATGGTTTGTCAATCATTTAAAGACGTTAAGGTGAAACATTATGCAGCAATTGTAGTTGCAATGATACCACCAGTAGCAGATTATTTATTTACACAAATCACAGGAGCAGTTGGTTTAGCAGATAAATGGACAGAAACACTTGAATCAGGGGTAGTTGGATATTCAGCAGATGTATCTCAATATTTAATAGATAATGGTGTAATGTGGAGAGGTCTTGCAGAAGTAAAATCAGGAGCTATAATTATAGGTCTTATACTAGGAACTGTAACAGTGTTTATAATTGACAATAGATTAGATAAAGTAGCTATAACATCACTAGTAGCATCATTATTATCATGTTTTGGCTTTATACACAGTGCAGAATTAGGATTTTATATAAAATCTCCTTTTGCAATTGGATATGTTATTTTTTCAATACTTGCATATTTAATGCACTTAGGAAGAAATAAGTGGTGTGAGCCACAAGAAAAATTTGAATATGTATAAAGTAATTTAGAGAGAAGCTAAACTTATAGTATAAGAAGTGAAGTTTTAATAATTTCCTTCCTTCAGTTTGTAAGTGTTAAAATATCATAGCAAGGTGGCTTGGAGATGTAAGGCTAACCTAGATATAATACTTTAACACTTTTTTATAGTATTTTTAAATTATATATTGACAAATGATATTGTAAAAGATATCATAGTTATATAAATTAATAATGATTTTTAGTAGGATTGTTACTGGGAAGCAGGCAAGACCTTAATTAATGCAAATATAATTTTTTGCGTTAATTAATGTCTTTTTTTATGTCCAATAATGTATATAGTAAGAAAAGGAGATAAAATGAAGATTACGCGAATCATCAATAATAATGTAATTTGTGCAATAAATGTTAGGCGACAAGAAGTAATGCTTTTAGGTAGTGGAATAGGTTTTCAAAAGAAAAAAGGGGACGAGGTAGACAAAGAAAAAATAGAAAAAGAATTTTTCTTAAAATCTAAAAATGTTGCTGGAAAGTTATATGCACTGCTTGCTCAAATACCAGCAGAATATATGGCAGTATCTGATAGTATTATTAAAGAGGCTAAAGAAACATTAGGAAAAGACCTTAATGAAAATATTTATATTACATTAACTGATCATATTAATTTTGCGGTATCGAGATTTTTAAATGGGTTAAACTTTAAAAATGCTTTATTATGGGAAGTTAAAAAGTTTTATCCATCTGAATTCAAAATTGCATTAAAGGGTTTAGAGACAATTAATAGAGAGTTTAATGTAGATTTACCAGAAGATGAAGCAGCATCAATTGCCTTACATATTGTAAATGCAGAATTAGGTTCGGAAATGGAAGAGGTAATGGAAATGACCCAGTTAATCCAAAAAGTTCTGAATTTAGTTAGGTATAATTACAAAATAAACTTTAATGAAGAATCCTTAAATTATATGAGATTTATTACGCATTTGAAGTTTTTTTCTTACAGATTGTTTAGTAATAAAATTATTGAAACTAATGATGTAGAGTTTCAAGATATTATAAGAGATAAATATAAAGATGAATATGAATGTAGCTTAAAAATTAGAGATTTAGTCAATCATGATTACAAAAAAGAACTAACAGAAGAGGAATTAGTATATTTAACAGTTCATATTAGAAGAGTTGTGATGGAAGAAAAAATGAAAAAATAGAATAATTGAGATAACTAGGATTGTTACTGATTGGGCAGGCAAGACCTAGAGTTTAGCAAATATATAGTTTATATAGCTATGTATTTGCTAGACTCTAGGTCTTTTTATATAAAAAATAAAATAAGTTTTGGAGGTAATACCATGAATTATGGAAAAATTGCAGCTAGCATATTAGAGCTTGTTGGTGGAGAAAAAAATGTTGATCACGTTACTCATTGTGCAACGAGATTACGTTTTAATCTAAAAAATGATGGAAATGCAGATACTGAGGCTATTAAGAAAGTTAAAGGTGTCATGGGAGTTTCTAACAGTGGAGGGCAATATCAGGTTATTATTGGAAATGATGTAAATAATGTTTATAAGGAAATTATTAAACTAGGAAATTTTAAAACTGGTAGTTCAACTAATTCGGTAAAAAAAGGTAAAGTTGCTACTATATTAGATACACTTTCAGGAGTATTTACACCAATTTTACCGGCAATGATTGGTTGTGCAATGATAAAAGCCGTACTTGTTATATTAAAATCAGCTAATATGATTCAACCAGATAGTCAAATTTATAGTATTTTAACTTTTATAAGCGATTCAGCGTATTACTTTTTACCAATGTTACTTGCATGGAGTTCAGCTGTTAAGTTTAAATGTAATGTAGGATTAGCAATTGCTTTAGCTGGTGTTTTATTACATCCGAATTTTTCAGCATTAATGGCTGACGGTAATAGTGTAAAGTTTTTAGGACTTCCAATTACTAAAGCAACTTATACATCATCTGTAATTCCTATAATTATGGCTGTATGGGTAATGTCATATGTTGAAAAGTTTGCAGAAAAATATTCACCAAGTGTAGTTAAATCTATTTTAAAACCTTTAATTATTATGCTTATTATGGCACCTATTACATTAATAGTTATTGGACCTTTAGGGACTATTATTGGTAATTATCTTGCAATTGCTGTATCATCTATTAATACATATGCTGGATGGTTAGTTTCAGGTATTATGGGAGCAACATTTCCATTCCTTATTATGACAGGAATGCATTATAGTTTAGGACCAATTGCTATTACTGCTTATACAACTACAGGAGTAGAAGGAATTGTAGGGCCAGGAATGTTAGTTCATAGCTTTACTCAAAGTGCTGCAGCATTAGCAGTAGCTTTAAAAACAAAGAATAAAGATTTAAAACAAGTTGCTACTTCTACTAGTATGACAGCTATTCTTGGAGTTACAGAGCCAGCTATGTTTGGTGTTAACCTAAGATTAAAGAAACCTTTACTTGCTGTTGTACTAGGTGGTCTTGCAGGAGGAATATACGTTGGGGCATTTGGTGTAGCAAGATCTGCTATGGGAGTTACTGGACTTGCAACATTACCTGCCTTTATAACAGAAAATCCACATAATTTATTACATGCAGTTATTGGATGTGTAATTGGTTTTGTAGTTACATTTATTTTAACATTTATTTTAGGTTTTGAAGATATAGAAGATGAAGAATCTACTGAAAATACAGATTCAATTGAAGTAAAGAGTTTAAACAAAGAAGGTGTAATAACATCTCCTTTAAAAGGTGAAGTTGTTGAATTATCTACAATTAAAGATGAAACATTTGCAAGTGGGATTATGGGAAAAGGAGTTGCAATTATTCCATCAGAAGGCAAGTTAACATCTCCTGTAAATGGCGTGATTTCAGCTATATTTCCTACATTACATGCTGTTGGAATTACATCAGAAGATGGAATTGAACTTTTAATTCATATCGGTATGGATACTGTTCAATTAGAGGGAAAATATTTTAAATCATCTGTAAAAGCAGGCGATAATGTAAAAGCAGGTGATTTATTAATTAGCTTTGATATTAATAAAATAAAGGAAGCTGGATATGAAATAGCAACACCTATAGTTGTAACTAACTCAAATGATTATACAGATGTATTAGTATCAGATAAGAAACAAATTAGCTTTGGAGAAAGACTTATGACTATTATTTAGTTTAGAATTGATTAAAAAGTATCATTTAGGAGGGAACTACTTATGAATAAGAAAAATATATTACCTAAGAATTTCTTATGGGGTGGAGCAACAGCAGCTAATCAATATGAAGGAGCTTGGAATGTAGATGGTAAAAAAGCAAGCACAGCAGATATGATGACAGGAGGTACTCATACAATTCCAAGACGTATAACAAAAGAATTAGAGAAAGGTACATACTATCCTTCACATGAAGCAGTAGATTTTTATCATCATTATAAAGAAGATATTAAGTTATTTTCTGAAATGGGATTTAAATGTTTTAGAATGTCTATTGCATGGTCAAGAATATTCCCTAATGCAGATGATAAAACTCCTAATGAAGCAGGTCTTGAATTTTATGATAAAGTATTTGCAGAATTAAAGAAATACAATATTGAACCAATAGTAACAATTTCTCATTATGAAGCTCCATTTGCATTAACTGAAAAGTTTAATGGTTGGGAATCAAGAGAAGCAATTGATTGCTATATAAGATATTGTGAAACTATCTTTAATCGTTACAAAGATGTAGTCAAGTATTGGATTACATTTAATGAGATAAATAGTTTATTAGTTCCAGCTGGTGCATATTTAGCAGGTGCTTTACTTGTGGATGATAGTGGAAGATTTAATAATACAGAAGTTGATAGCACACAAATGAGATTTCAAGCATTACATCATCAGTTTGTAGCAAGTGCTAAAGCAGTTGATTTAGCACATAAAATAAATCCAGACTTTAAAGTTGGTTGTATGATTAACTATAGCTGTGGATATGCAAGTACATGTAGACCAGAAGATATGGTTCTTGCATTAAGAAATGATCAGATGAATAATATGCTTTGCAGTGATGTACAAGTTAGAGGAGAGTATCCTTCTTTTGCAAAACGTTATTTTGAAGAAAATAATATTAAAATTAATATGCATAAAGATGATGAAGAAATATTAAAAAAGGGTTGTGTTGATTTTTATACATTTAGCTATTATAAATCACATGTATTTGGAACAAGACCTGAAGGTGATGAAACTCAAGGAAATGTCTTTGGAGGATTTAGAAATCCGTATTTAAAGGCCAATGACTGGGGATGGCAAATTGATCCAGTTGGTTTAAGATATGTATTAAATCACGTTTATGATAGATATAGAATTCCAATTATGATTGTTGAGAATGGTTTAGGTGCAGTTGATGTGGTAGAAGAGGATGGATGTATTAATGATACTTATAGAATTGAGTTCATTAAGTCACATATAGAGCAAATGAAAGAAGCTGTCTATGATGGAGTTAATCTAATTGGTTATACAGCATGGGGATGTATTGATATAGTTAGTGCATCAACAGGAGAAATGAAAAAGCGTTATGGATTTATATATGTAGATAAAGATAATGAAGGAAAAGGTACTTTAAAGAGAAGCAAGAAGAGAAGTTTCTACTGGTATAAAAAGGTTATAGAATCAAATGGTGAAGATTTATCTATTTAATATAGGCTTTTTATAAAAATATAGCATATAATTTGATAAATTTAGAATATATGTGATATTAAATAGTATATATTCTATATAATGATAAGTATAGATAAAAATTGCAATAGCAATGGATATCTATACTTATTTTTATTAAAAGAGAAATTAGCTATCATTTTTGGTATGTTAATAAAATAAAAAAAGATTTAATATATATTTTAATAAATGGAGGATATGCCATGAAAAAAATACTTTTAATTAACTCAAGTAATAGAAAGAAAAATACTTATAAATTACTATGCTCAATTGAAGATATATTAAAGAATAAAGGTTACGAAACAGAACTTATAAGTCTATCTAGTTTTAAAATAGATTTTTGCAAGGGATGTGAAGCATGTATTTTAAAGGGTAGTTGTTTTATTAAAGATGAAGCTAATATAATAATGCAAAAGATAATTAAAAGTGATGGGCTTGTAATAGGAACTCCAGTTTATTTAAATAATATGAGTGGAATATTAAAAACTTTTATAGATAGAACTTGTAGTTGGTTTCATAGGAGTGAAATAGCAAAAAAGCCAACTCTAATTATTGCTAATACTCAAGGGTCTGGATTAGAAAATACCTTAAATTCTATTAAAGAAGTTATGATTCAATGGGGTGCTTTTTTAGGGGGAACTATCTCTAGAAATGGAAGGAATTTTAATCAACCTATAGAAGAAAAGGAGCTTGTACAATTTATTAAATTAATAGAGTCTAAAGGAAAATGTTATGAGCCTAGCTTTAAAGAAATTTATACTTATAATATTCAAAGAGCATTAGCAACAAATATTTTCCCTATAGATAAGGAGTATTGGATAAAAAAAGGATGGCTTGATAAAGAGTATTTTCCAGGTGTAAAGCTTAATATTATACAAAAAATATATTGTGAGGGTCTTTATAAATTATTAATTAAGGTAATAGAACCTAATAATAAAAATAATTAAAATCAATAGTCCTATTGTAAGCTTAATTATTTTATATAATTAAAGAATGAAAAGTTAATAAAAATAAGATAAAATTGTAGCTAAAGTTTTAAATTTTATGGAGGAAAAATGTATTTAGTATCTTTATATTTTGACGATAAATCAACAAATAAAATACAGGGATTTATAGATAAGGTAGCTGATAAATGTGGAAATACTTTTATGATAGATAATAATGTTCCGCCACATATAACTATTGCAGCATTTCAAAGTAAGAAGGAAGAACGTGTTATAGAAGTATTAGACAAAGTAATAAAAAATAGAAAAGAAGGCTTAATAACCTTTGCATCTATAGGGGCATTTAAATCTTCAGTTGTTTTTTTAACTCCAATTTTAAATGAGTATTTACATAATTTATCAGTGCATATATATGAAGGGTTATCCTTCTTAGATGATATAGATATTAGTAAATTTTATTTACCATTTCAATGGATACCACACACAACTATTGGTAAAAAGCTTACAAGAGAAGAATTATTTTTAGCATTTCAAGAATTAGATAAAAATTTCAGTATATTTAATGGGAAAGTGACTAAAATTGCACTATCTAAAACAAATCCCCTTAGAGATATAGTTGTATGGAATTTAAATAAATAATGATTTAGTTATTAGTAGAACTAGTAATTATATATTTTTGAGTGAATTTGTTAATTGCTTGTTAATAAATTCATTTTTTTATTTTTTAGGAAATTATATCTATGGAACAATTGTAGATAATTTTATGAGAGTAGTAAAATTTGTAGTGTAAGAATTGGAGTTTTAATAATTTCCTTCAGTTTGTAAAGAGATACACATTGTATGACGGTGACTTGGAGCGTATGCGACGGAACAAGGAATACAATGTATATCTCTTTTTTTAGGAAATAAAGAGAATTTATATAGAAGTTTTATTTTGTTCTTTTTATATAAGTATTAAATTATATAAAACATAAAATATAAGTATTTAACAAATAATAAAAAAAAGAATAAAATGAGTTTGAAAGAAAACGAAAGAAGAAAAAGAGGGATAAATATGAACAAAGTTACACTAGAAAATCATAATAATTTTAAAAAATATTTTATAGTATTTATATGTATGGTAATACAGGCAATACCATTTGGAATAGCACAAAATATACAGCCACTATTTATACCACATGTAGTTAGTGAGTTTGGATTTACGTTATCAGGATTCTCATTGATATTTACAATAGGAGCTTTAGCCTCTTCAATAGCATCCCCTATACTAGGTAAGTTATTTGGAAAAGTAGGAATAAAAACTATATTCATATCAGGAACAATGGTTTCAAGTTTTGGATTCTTTATGTTTAGTAGAAGTAGCACATTACCAGAATTTTATTTTTGGAATGCAATTTGTCAAATAGGATGTATATTCTTTTCTGCATTAGCTGTACCATATCTTATACAACAATGGTTTCCTAAGAAAGGAAGAGGTAAAGCTTTAGGAATAGCTTTTGCCGGTGGTTCAATAGGAAATGTATTTTTACAACAAATAACAGAACATTTATTATCTCACTATGGTTCATCAATAACTTATGCAATATTTGGTGTTGTTTCAGCTATAGTTAGTTTACCTATTATATTATTATTTATAAGATTACCAAAAGAAGATGAAATAAATTTAAATGATGATACAGTAGAGGAAGATTTAAAAAAATTACATATTCAAGAGTTTGAAGGACTGGGTGTTTCAGAGAATGTTAAGAAACCAGCATTTTGGATTTTTGGTATAGGATATGCAATAGTAGGGATATCAATATCTGCGTTAAGTACACAATATGCAACTTATTTTACAAATGGATTAAATTTACCATCAGCAGTAGTAGGAATATTAGGATCTTTATTTGCAGTATTTTGTTTATTTGGTAATGTAGGTGGAGGAGTATTATTTGATAAATTGGGAACTTTAAAAACTATGACATTATCAATGATTCTTCAATCAACAGCTGTAATAGCATTATTATTAGCTATGAATATAAAAGGCCTTGCATATTTATATTCAATTGCATATGGATTAAATGTATTTTCATATATGTCAGCCCCAGCATTTATGGCAACTGATTTATTTGGGAAAAAAGATTCAAGTGTTATGCTTGGATTTATACAATTATTCTTTGCTTTTGGATTTGCAGGAGGATCTACTATTTTTGGACTTATAGTAGATAAGACAGGAGTCTTTACTACAGCATGGTTAGTAATATTAGCTTGTGTAGTTACAGGATATGTTTTATTATTAACTGCAATTAAAATGTTAAAAAAAGATAAAAGAGAGTTAATAGGACATAATAAATAGTATAAATAATTTAACTGAAAAAAGAGGGATATAATGAAGAAGATATATTTTAATGGAAAGATAATAACATTAAATGATAAAGAACTTATGGCAGATGCAGTTCTTATAGAAGAAGGTAAAATAATAAAATTAGGATTAAAGGATGATTTATTAAAGTTAGCAGAGGGAGAGGTTGAATTAATAGATTTACAAGGTAAAACTATGTTACCTGGATTTATAGATTCTCATAGTCATATATTAGCTGTAGCTCAAACTTTAATGATAGTAAATTTAAGTGAAGTAAATTCTAAGGAAGAGTTTATTGAGACCTTAAAAGCTTCATTGAAAAATAATCCACCTAAAGATGGAGAATGGTTAATAGGTTTTGGATATGATAATACAAAATATGAAGATCAAGAGCATCCAACTAAATTTGATTTAGATAAGGTAAGTACTGAAGTTCCTATATTTGTAAGTCATGCATCAGGACATATTTCAACAACAAATTCAAAAGCTTTAGAGGCTTTTGGATATGTAGGTGAAGACTATGAAGTACCAGAGGGTGGAGTTGTTAGAACTGTAGAAGGAACAAATGAACCAAATGGAGTATTAGAAGAAAATGCAAGTTTAGCTCCGGAAAAAAGAAAGGTTATACCAACACCATCAGTAGAAACTCTTTTAAATTGCATAAAAAAAGCACAAGAAATATATGCTTCATATGGATTAACAACTGCTCAAGATGCAAGTATTGATGAAAATTTTAATGGGCTTTTAAACTTAGCTGCACAAAAAAATGAATTAATAATGGATATTGTAGGTCATGCAGTTCAACATGTAACATTAAAATTATTAAAAAATGAAGGAACTCCAAAAAGAAAATATTATAATCATTATAAATTACTTGGAGGAAAAACTTGGCTTGACGGTTCTCCACAAGGTAAAACAGCATGGTTAACTAAACCATATTATGAAGCTCCAGAAGGCGAAAATAAAGATTATTGTGGGTATCCAACTCAAGAAGATGATGTAGTAACTGAATATTTTAGATCCTTAATTGAAAATAATATACAAGTAAATGTTCATTGTAATGGAGATGCTGCTTCAGATCAATTTATAAGATGTTATAAAAAAGCATTGGAAATGACAAATAATAATATGGATTTAAGACCAGTAATGGTTCATGCTCAAACTGTTAGAGAAGATCAATTAGATGAAATGAAGGAAATTGGCATAATACCAACATTTTTCTTAGATCATATATGGTTCTGGGGAGATTATCATTATGAATCAGTACTTGGTCCAGAAAGAGCTTGTAGAATAAGTCCAGCAAAATCAGCATTAAAAAGAAATATGAATTTCACCTTACATCAAGATTCACCAGTAAAAATGCCAAATCAAATATTAGCATTACACAATGCAGTTAATAGAGAAACTCAAAGTGGTAGAATATTAGGTGAAGATCAAAGATTAACAGTTATGGAAGCGTTAAAAGCTTTAACTATAAATGCTGCATATCAATATTTTGAAGAAGATGAAAAGGGATCAATAGAAGAAGGTAAGCTTGCGGATTTTGTAATACTTGATAAAAATCCATTAGAGGTTAAAGCTTCAGAAATTAAGAATATAAAAGTATTAGAAACAATAAAAGAAGGTAATACAATATATAAAGCAAAATAGTATTTATAAAGAGATAAACATTTTCAATCTTTTAGTTTGTAAGTGTTAAAATATCATAGCAAGGTGACTTGGAGCGTATGCGACGGAACCTGGATATGATACTTTAACACTTTCTTACTTAATGAGATTTTTATTAAGAATTTTCTTTAGAATTTCTAAGTTTTCTTTTCCTATATTTTCACATATTTCTTTTTCTATATTTTCTTTTAATTTCTTACTTTTTATACAGTAGTTATTTCCTTTAGTAGTTAAATAAGCATATTTATTATTAGTTTCATCAATATCGAATTCTAAATATCCTCTAGATTCTAATTTTTTGGCACATTTAAACATAGCTTGCCTAGAAATATTAGCTTGTCTTGCAGCTTCTGAAATAGATATTTTACCCATGTTAATCTTAGCTAAAAGAAATCCTTCAGTATGAGAAATTTCTTCTTCACCAGTCTTTGCCCATCTGTCTTCAGCAAGTTTTCTTAATTTTATATGATTCTCACTTATTAAATCTATTATATTTAATTTGTTATCCATAATATCACCTAAATTTTTTTATTTTCTGCATTTTTAAATAAGAGTATCCTAATAATTTTTATCTCTTTTTTTATAATTGTACCATAAAATATAAAAGTAAAGAAATTCTATTTAAATTGTCAACTTAGTTGACATGAATTAAATAAATTGCTATACTATATTTTGTCAATTTAGTTGACAAAATATTTTTAGACGGAAAGGATGGCAGAATTATGGGACAAACTAAAGGACAAAAGTTTTTATTTACTTTAATGATGTGTTTTGGAATGGTTCTTTTTATGACTATTTACAATATGATTTTAAATGAAGGATTTAATAGTAATTTATTTTCTAATTTATTAAAGGAATTTTGGTTAGGGTTTATTGTTGCACTTATATGTGATGTATTTATAGTTGCTAAAATAGCAAAGCCTATTGCATTTAAAATAGTTAAGCCAAATGAAGATACAAATCCTATTAAGCTCATATTAACAATATCATCATGTATGGTTGTTGGTATGGTACTACTTATGTCAATCTACGGAAGTGTACTAGCTGTTGGATTTAACATGCAAGCATTAAGAATATATCCAATGGTTGTAGTGAGAAATTTCATTATGGCTTTACCTCTTAATATGATTATTGTTTCACCAGTAGTGAGACTTATGTTTACTAAAGTATTAAAATTTGCATAAAATAGTATATTACATAATGAATATGCTAGGAGACTATATATAAGTAATTGATTTTACTGTTTATAGTCTCCTTTTTTATTTTTTTAGAAATTATAAAGCTATTACCCTATGACTAACAGTTTTACAATTTCCTTCCTTCAGTTTAGAAGTGTTAAAGTATCATAGCAAGATGATTTGGAACTGTAGGGCGGAACCTGGATATGATACTTTAACACTTTTTTATAATAAATCATAAATATAATTTTAATAAAAGAATTTAAATTTACATATTAGTACATATTGAATTACTTGCTGGAAATATTTTGTTGATTAAGTTATTGTAAAATGTTTTTTTAAATAAATAAAACATGTATAATAGATAAAAATGGTTTTGTTTAAGTTAGATAAAAAGATATATAAAATAATTAATAATTTAAGAAAGAAGGGATTATTGTGAAGAAAGCAGTTGTTGTTTTTACTTCTTTGACACTAATATTTTTATTAGGATGCTCTGCTATAGAAGATAAATCAAGTGAAAAACAGATTATAGAAGAAACAACTTATGAAGAAAATATTGATATAGATAAGTATGAAGAACTAAATAATATAAAAGAAATAATTAATTTAGAAGATTATAATATAAATGTTGAATCGGATAATAAAGGAACAAGAATTATTTTATTTGAGAAGAATGAAAAAAAGATTTATAAATCAATTTTTGTAAAAGAAAAAAGACATCTAAAATTAATTGATTTACAATCAAATGAAAAACCATTAATTAATGAAACTATATAAAGATTTTTAAATTACTGAAATTGAAGTTATCCTTGTTCTTTAATTAGTATATTGCATATATTAAAGCTTCTGATAGCATAATAAAAAGAAAAGTAAATTTATAAAAAGTAGGTGATAATATGTGTACAGCATTAAGTATTAAATCAAAAGAAGGTAACAACTTTTTTGGAAGAAATATGGATTTAGAATATAATTTTAATCAATCTGTAATAGTTATTCCAAGAAACTATAAATATGAAAATAAAGTAACAGGAAAAATGGTAGGAGGAAAGTATGCTATTATTGGCATGGGAAGTGTTATAGATAATCATGCTGCAATGGCTGATGGGATGAATGAAAAAGGTTTAGCTTGTGCAGGGCTAAATTTTGCAGGATATGCTTATTATGAAGAAAATAAAGTAGAAGGAAAAGAAAATATTGCACCTTATGACTTTATACTTTGGGTTTTATTTAATCATGAAACAGTAGATGAAGTTAAAGAAGCTATTAATAATATAGAATTAGTAAATGTGCCATTAAATGAAAAGTATCCTGTTCCAACTCTTCACTGGATGGTAGTTGATAAGTCTGGAAAATCTATAGTTATAGAAAAAACTAAAAGTAAGTTTTCAATTTATGATAATACAGTAGGAGTGCTTACTAACAATCCAACTTTTGATTGGCAGTTAACTAATTTAAATGAATACATTGGTTTAACAGAAGAACATCCTAAGGAAACAAAATGGTGTGATCAGGAGATAAAGGCATTAGGAGTAGGTGCAGGAACTAGAGGAATTCCTGGTGATTTTGCTTCAGTTTCAAGATTTGTAAGAATAGCATTTATTAAATCTAGAATGCCGGAAGTAGATAATATAAGTGCTATTCCTCAATTTTTACATATGCTAGATTATGTAGCAATGGTAAAGGGAGGAGCAATGACACCAGAAGGGAAAGAAGACTTTACTTTATATTCTTCTTGTATGAATCAAGAAAAGGGTATTTATTATTATAAAACATATAGTAATAATAGAATAAATGCTATTGATATAAATAAGGAAGATTTAAATGAAAGCAAAGTAAAAGTATTTCCTTATTTAATAAATGAAGATATAAACTATCAAAACTAAAATAAAATTTATAAGCTAGTAATAAAATTTAATATTTACTAGCTTATTTTATTTTTCAAAAATATTTAATAGTTAAACCTTATCGATATGATAAAAGTTAAAAAAGAATCAATGATAAGCTTAAAATTGGAGTTTCTCATATTAGAAAAATTATATCAATATAATAAAATTCTATTTTAAAAAGAATTTATAGTAAGAATATTACAGGTATAAGATGAATATTTATAAAAAAATAATACTTATATACAAAAATATATAAAATTTGTTGGCTAGACTTTTGCTAATTAATAACATATTAATAAAAAAAAGGAATAAAAAATAATAGTAAAGGGTTGAGTTTATGAAATTAGGTACATTTAAGGGTGGAGTTCATCCGAGAGATGGTAAAGACATTTCTAAAAACACTCCAATAAAGGAAATTCTTCCTAAAGGATATTTAGTTTATCCTATGTCACAACATATAGGAGCTCCAGCAAAACCAATAGTAGCTATAGGGGATAAAGTTCTAGCAGGACAAAAAATTGGAGAAGCAACAGGATTTATTTCAGCTAATATAGTATCTTCAGTATCTGGTGTAGTAAAAGCTGTTGAACCAAGGCTTACTGTTTCTGGAAACAAAGTCACTTCAATTGTTATTGAGAATGACAACGAATACAAAGAGCTAGATGGAATTGGAGAAAGAAGAGATTATACAAAGCTTTCTAAAGAAGAAATAAGAAACTATGTGAAGGAAGCAGGAATTGTAGGACTTGGAGGAGCTGGATTTCCAAATCATGTTAAGCTTACTCCAAAAGATGATAATGCTATAGATTACGTAATAGTAAATGCTGTAGAGTGTGAGCCATATTTAACTTCTGATTATAGAGTTATGCTTGAAATGCCAGAAAAAATTGTTGGAGGACTTAAGGTAGTTTTAAGTTTATTTAAAAATGCTAAAGGAATAATTGCAGTTGAAGATAATAAACCAGATGCTATAAAAATTCTTCGTAAAGCTGTAGAGGGAGAAAATAATATTTCTATATCAGTTCTTAAGACAAAATATCCACAAGGATCAGAACGTAAATTAATTTTTGCAACCACAGGAAGAAAAATTAATTCATCTATGCTTCCAGCAGATGCAGGATGCGTAGTTGATAATGTTGATACTATAGTTGCAATTTATATGGCTGTATGTGAATCAACACCACTTATGAGAAAAATAATAACTGTAACAGGAGATGCAATTAAAGAGCCTAGAAATTTTGAAGTGAAAATAGGTACAAGTTATTCTCAACTAGTAGAAGAAGCTGGTGGTTTTAAAGAAAGACCAGAAAAGATTATTTCAGGAGGGCCTATGATGGGAACTGCAATATTTAGTCTTGATATTCCAGTTACTAAAACATCATCTGCACTTTTAGCCTTTACAAAGGATGAGGTAGCAGAAAATGAGCCTACTGCTTGTATTCGTTGTGGTAGATGTGTAGAAGTTTGCCCAAGCAGTTTGATACCTCAAAAAATAATAGAAAATGTTGATGGTCTTGATAATGAATCTTTTATAGCTCTTAACGGAATGGAATGTTATGAGTGCGGAAGTTGCACCTATATTTGCCCAGCTAAAAGAAGACTTACTCAAGCTTTTAAACAAAGTAGAAAAAGTGTTTTAGATAGTAGAAGAAAGAAATAAAATTTATAAAAATATTATGAGGAAAGGTAAGATCAAAATGAGTGAATTATATAATGTTTCAGCATCACCTCATGTGAGAAGTAAAGAAAGTACTAAAACTATAATGGCTGATGTTGCAATTGCATTAATACCAGCAGGGTTATTTGGAATATATAACTTTGGATTAAATGCACTATTAATAATATTAATAAGTGTTGCTACTTGTATTATTACGGAATATATATTTCAAAAAAGAATGAATAAAAAAATTACAATAAGAGATTGCAGTGCTTTAGTAACAGGACTTTTATTAGCTTATAATATGCCATCAACTATTCCTTTTTGGGTGCCAATAGTAGGTGGAGTTTTTGCAATAATAATTGTAAAACAACTTTTTGGAGGACTTGGACAAAATTTTATGAATCCTGCATTAGCTGCAAGATGTTTTTTACTTATATCTTTTTCTAGAATAATGACTGATTTTGGAATTGCAGCAGATAGTACAATTAAGGGAATTATAATGAATGGTCATGCTTCTATAAAAGGATATGCTATGTTAGATGGGGTTTCATCAGCAACTATACTTTCAGTAGTAAAAACTGGAGGGGATTATAATTTATTAAGTATGTTTCTTGGAACAACTGGAGGAACAATTGGAGAGACATCAGTTATAGCAATATTAATAGGGGCAATTTATCTTCTTAGAAAAAGAATAATATCTCTAAAAATTCCTATGACATATATAGGGTCCTTTATTTTATTTATTATATTAATGAATCTTTTAGGTGGAAAAGGATTTAACATAGAATACCTTATAGGAAATGTTTTTGGTGGAGGCTTAATGCTTGGGGCTTTCTTTATGGCAACAGATTATGTTACTTGCCCAATAACTTCAAAGGGGAAAATAGTATTTGGGATTTTATTAGGATTTATTACGGCAATTTTCAGAGTTTATGGAAGTTCAGCAGAAGGGGTTTCATACGCTATTATATTATCTAATATTCTTGTTCCTCTTATTGAAAAATATACTCTTCCAAAGGCTTTTGGAAAGGAGGCAGGAGTAAATGTCTAAGAAAAAAAGTACAATTATAAAAGATACATTAATACTTCTTATAATAACTGTTATAGCTGGATTTATACTTGCAACAGTTAATAATATGACATTAGAACCTATTGCCTATGCTAGGACAGAGGAAAAGAATAAAGCATATAGATCAATGTTTGGAGAAGCAGAGAGCTTTGAAACAAATGAAACACTAATAGAAAAATGTGATGAATCTGAAGAATTCTTAAAGAGTAAGGAATTTAATGGAACTAATGTTGATGAAGCGTTAATTGCAAAATCTAATAATAAATCCATAGGTTATATAATAAATGCTACTTCTCCAAATGGATATGGAGGAAATATTCAAATTTCTTTAGGAATTGATAAAGAAGGAAAAATTCAAGGTTTTGAAATACTTTCAATTAGTGAAACTGTAGGACTTGGAATGAAGGCAAAAGATGATGAGTTTAAATCACAATTTCCCGGGAAAAATTCAAACGAAATAAAATATACTAAGGCAGGAGCAGCTTCAGAAGATGAGATAAATGCTATAAGTGGAGCAACTATTACAACTTCTGCAGTAACAGAAGCTGTAAACTCAGCATTAACTTATGCAGAAGAATATATTTTAAATAAGGAGGATTTTTAATAAATGAATAAATGTACAGAACGTATTTACAATGGAGTAATTAAAGAAAATCCTACTTTTGTAATGATGCTTGGAATGTGTCCTACTATGGCTGTAACTACTGCAGCTATTAATGGAATTGGAATGGGACTAGCAACAACTATAGTTCTTGTAATGTCAAATATGTTAATATCAATGCTTAGAAAAGTAATACCTGATAAAGTTAGAATGCCAGCATATATTGTTATAGTTGCTTCTTTTGTTACTGTGGTAGAAATGTTACTTGAAGCATATTTTTATGAAAGTTTATATAAATCCCTTGGCATATATATTCCTCTTATAGTTGTTAACTGTATAATTCTTGGAAGAGCAGAAGCTTATGCAGCTAAAAATGAGGTGTTACCATCTATTTTTGATGGAATTGGTATGGGACTTGGGTTTACAGCTGGTCTTTTAGTTATTGGTGCAGCAAGAGAATTAATAGGAAGTGGACAATTATTTGGATTTACAGTTCTTCCAAGTGCCTATGAACCAGTATCTATATTTGTACTTGCTCCTGGAGCATTTTTTGTAATAGCAATTTTAACAGCATTACAAAATAAATTTAATGCACCTAGTGCTAGTAACAAAAAAAATACATCCTTAGATCATTGTAGCACAGGCTGTAGTGGATGTACTGTTCAAGGATGTAGCACTAAAATAGAAGTAGTAAAGGGAATTGATGAAGGAGGAAGACAATTATGATACAAAATTTAATTTTAGTTTTAATAACTACTATATTTATAAATAATGTACTACTTAGTCAATTCCTAGGTCTTTGTTCTTTCCTAGGAGTTTCTAAAAAAACAGAAACAGCTGTTGGAATGGGAGGTGCAGTTATATTCGTTATAACTATATCTTCAGCAGTGACTAATCTTATTTATAATTTTATACTTGTAAAATTTAACCTTGAATATATGAAGACTATAGTATTTATAGTAGTAATTGCAGCTCTAGTTCAATTAGTTGAAATGGTTCTAAAAAAATATGTTCCTAGTCTTTATAAAGCTCTTGGAGTATATTTACCTTTAATAACTACAAATTGTGCTGTGCTTGGTGTTGCACTTACTAATGTTCAAGTTCAATATACAAGTAATTTACAAAGTTTTATTTTTAGTATAATATCTGGTTTTGGAACTTCTGTTGGATACTTAGTTGCAATCTTAATCCTTGCAGGAATAAGAGAAAGAATAGAACACAATGAAATACCAGAATCCTTTAAGGGAATGCCAATAGTATTAATTTCAGCAGGGCTTATGGCAATTGCTTTTATGGGCTTTGCTGGATTATAAGGGGGACTTAATATGGGAGAGATTATTATAGCAACAGCAGTTTTAGGTGTAACTGCACTGATTATAGGTATTCTTCTTGGAGTTGCAGGAGAAAAATTACAGGTAGAAGTAGATGAAAAAGAATTAAAGGTTCGAGAATTACTTCCAGGTAATAACTGTGGTGGTTGTGGATATCCAGGATGTGATGGATTAGCCACAGCTATAGCATCTGGAAGTGCTAAAGTTAATAGTTGTCCTGTTGGTGGAATTAATGTAGCTAATAAAATAAGTGAAGTTATGGGAGTTAAATTAGAAGAAAAAGAGAAACAAGTAGCTTTTGTAAAATGCGGTGGAACTTGTGAAAAATCTAAGAAGAAATATAATTATTATGGAATACAAGATTGTCGTAAGGCTGTAATTGCTCCAGGGGGAGGAGATAAAGCTTGTTCATATGGATGTTTAGGATATGGATCTTGTGTAAATGAGTGTTTATTTGATGCTATTCATATAGTTGATGGAATAGTAGTAGTAGATAAAGAAAAATGTGTTGCTTGTGGAAAATGCGTAAGTACATGTCCTAATAATATTATTGAGTTAATACCTGATACTGCAGAATATAGAGTACAATGTATTTCTAATGATAAAGGAAAAGATGTTAAAATGGTATGTGATGCTGGATGTATAGGTTGTAAATTATGTACTAAAGTATGTGCAAGTAATGCTATAACTGTTGAAAATAACCTTGCTAAAATTGATTATAATAAATGTATAAACTGTGGAAAATGTGCTGAAAAGTGTCCAGTTAAGATAATTAGAAAAAGTGATACAATTATAATTAATGAATATTTAACAATATCTATATGATATAAAAAGGAGGCTTTACGCCTCTTTTTTATGTAAATATATTATTTTTCAAGTAAAGCTTTAATTTTATTTATTTCATTAGTTAATTCTTGAACTTGCTTTTCTAAATTTTCTAATTTATTTATATCAATATCAGTATTTGATTTAGAAGAGGTACTTGATGTATTAGAAGATGCATTTGAGGTAGAATTATTACAAAATGGATTAGTAATGTTAAAGTTTTTAGGATCATAGTATCTACCAGGTCCTGATTGGAAATATTGTTGTTGAGCATTAAAGGTTAAAATAACTTGTCCAAGCAACTCAAACCAGTTTCCAATTATATTTTGAAGATTAAAAGGAATTTTTCCAGCTATTATATTTCCTAGTAACTCTGCTATCAATACAACAAGTTCAGGAGGAAGATTTTGAAATCCATTTGGTATATCATTACATCCTTCATTAGTAGAAGTATTATTATTATTATTATTATTATTATTATTATAACCATAAGAGTTCAATAAATCTTCTAAATTACCCCATCCATTAAAATTCATTTCTTTACCTCAATAAAAGTGATTATATTTATTATATTAAAGAGATAATTAAAAAGTACTAGATATATATAATAGAAATAAAAATAGGTTTAGGATAAATTAATATAAATCGATGACAAAAGTAATTAAAATATAGTGAGATAATTGTATATAAAATAATTTGGATTTTACTAATAAAAGGGTTTAATTTTAAAATTAAAATAAACTAGAGATAATGTAGGCGTAATTTGAAAAAACTTATTATTTCAATAATTTCAATTGTATTATTGTTTTTGAAAAGTTTAGAAAAAGAATTTTTAATAGAAGAGCTATATTTACTAATGATAATGGAGAAGAAAAGTTTTGGGGAGTTACATCAATAACTATAGATTTTGATAGATTATTAGAAAAATTTGAGCTTTTTCCTAAGAAAGGTGATTATTTATACTCATTAAAAGTTCATAAAGCAAATAGCAATGAAGACTTTATATGGGGATATGATGAAATATTTGAAAAGGATTCTATTGTAAAAAATATTTTTTTACCTAGTGAAACATGGGAAATAGCTATCTATCCTAAAAATGGATGGAATGATACTGAGACAATATATAAAAATATAAATTCCCTTATATAAATAATATTAATAGCTACTTTTTTTCTTACTTATTATTATATAAATCATTATCAACAAATCAAAGAAGCAGCCAAATTAGATTCACTTACAGGTGTATATAATAAAAGATATTTTGAAAGATATGTTAAGAAAAGAATCTTCCAATGGAATTTGAAGATAAAAAAATAAATGTAACTTGTTCATTAGGGCTAGCTATTTGCAATGAAGATGGAAGAACTTATAATGAACTATATAAAATTGCAGATAAAAATATGTATAAAGATAAAATGAACTAGTAAATATTTAACTTATTTACTAGTTTATTTTTATTGTATTTAGAATACCACAGGTTCTACCTGTGGTTCCGGAAAGCTTCTAGCGGTGAGTAGAAATAAAAAAACCTCCGTTGTAAAATTATAGTAGGTTTGCCGACCACAACTATAATACAAGGAGGTATCCGATATGGATAATAGTAGTTTAGCACATAGTAAATGGAATTGTAAATATCATATAGTTTTTGCGCCAAAGTATAGAAGACAAATAATTTATGGGAAAATAAAAGCTGATGTAGGAGCAATATTAAGAAAGTTATGTGAACAAAAAGGAGTAGAAATTATAGAAGCAAATGCGTGCAAAGATCATATACATATGCTTGTCAGTATACCACCTAAATTAAGTGTTTCGCAATTCATGGGGTATTTAAAGGGTAAAAGCTCGTTAATGATATTTGACCGACATGCAAATTTAAAATATAAATATGGAAATAGGCAGTTTTGGTGCAAGGGTTACTACGTTGATACAGTAGGAAGAAATAAAAAAGTAATAGAAGAATATATAAAAAATCAAATTCAAG
Source organism: Clostridium gallinarum (assembly GCF_014836325.1). Lineage (GTDB taxonomy): Bacteria > Bacillota > Clostridia > Clostridiales > Clostridiaceae > Clostridium > Clostridium gallinarum. The sequence continues at coordinate 13,160 of NZ_JACSQZ010000031.1, read as the reverse complement.
AAGATTTAGCTTATGAACAAATGAGTTTAAAGGAATATATAGACCCGTTTACGGGTGAGCCGGTAAAGAAAGGCAAGTAATAAAACCCCTTTAGGGGTAGCCAGAGAAAATATGCGGTTGGCAAACCGTTCGGAGTGCGAGTAGCACAGCCAGTAACAAAGCCTTATAGGCGTAGAGCAAACCACCCGTTTGACGGGTGGTCCTGATTATAAAAATTTATATTAATGGTGTTTTATTGAAATAACTTTATAAAAAACATGTTAATTAGGTTTAATTAAGTGAATTTAATACATATTGATTAAATTCATAAAAAACAGTATAATTAAGGTAAAATTAGAAGGATTTCTATAATAACTTTTATTAATTTACAAAAAAGTTATAGTACATAGGGGGAGAATTTATGTATATAGATACTCATATGCATTGTGTTGAAGGATCAGATGATAGTTTTCTAAAGCTTTCACAGATTGTAAGACAAGCACAATTAATGGGATTAGATGCAATATGTATTACAGATCATGATTCCTTAAGAGCTAAGGACTATGCATTAGAATATAGTAAAAAAAATAATTTCAAAATCTTTGTAGGAATTGAAATTTTAACTTATGAAGGTGATGTATTAGTTTTCGGTTTAGATAAGGTTCCAGATGAAAAAATGCATGCTCAAGAGTTGATAGATTTAGTAAATTTAAAAGGTGGAGTAGCTATATGCGCTCATCCCTTTAGAGATAACAATAGAGGATGTGGAAATAATATTAGAGATTTAAAGGGATTACATGGAGTAGAAACTTTTAATGGAAGTACAAAACCACATCATAACTTATACGCATTTGCTTTAGCTATTGAATTAGGATTATCTACTTTAGCAGCTAGTGATTGTCATGAAACTAAAGCAGTTGGTAGATATTGTACAATATTTCCAGATTGGGTAGAGACACAGGATGATTTTATAAAAGCAATTAAGGAAAAACAAGTACATCCAGCTGTATATATTGATGGGAAATATGAAAAGATAAATGCTTATGGAAAGTATGGGCAAGCACTGTAGATAAATAATTATAAATTATTTATAAATAAAAAAGCTAAAGGGGAATAAACATGAGAAAAAAAATACTAGCTAGTATATTAGCAATGACTTTTGCAGTATCATTAACTGCATGTGGAGTAAACAAAAACGATGATAATACTCCAAAGGAAACTGAAAAGTTAGAGGAAAAGGTAGTTATATATTCTACGCATCCTGAGAATTTACTTGAGTTTGTTGCAACTAAGTTTGAAGAAGAAACTGGAGTAGAGGTTGAGTTTATAAATCTTAAGGGAGAATTAGCAGATAGAGTTAAAGCTGAAAAGGAAAATCCACAAGCTGATATTATGTATGGTGCTGCATCATCTGTATTTTTAGAGCTTAAAAAAGATGATTTATTTGAAAGTTTTGAACCAACATGGGCAAATGATTTAGATCCTATGTTTAAAGATAAAGATGGAACATGGTATGGAACAATTCAAACGCCTGTAATGTTATGTTATAATACAGAAATGTTAACTGAAGATACTGCGCCAAAGGACTGGTCAGATTTAACTAAAGAAGAATATAAGGATTTATTAGTATTTAGAAATGGATTATCATCATCAGCAAAAGCAATGTATGCTAGTCTTTTATATGGATTTGATAAGGAAAATAAATTAGATGATGGATTTGAGTTTATGAAAGCTCTTGATAAAAATACTAAAAAATATTTTAATAGTGAATCTTTACAATTCCAAGCAATAGGAAGAAAAGAAGCAGCAATTACTTTTGCACCATTGAGTTCAATAATTTCAAATAGGGATGAAAATAATATTCCACTAGAAATTGTAGATGCTGAAAGTGGTTCTTTAATAATAACAGATGGAATTGCTGTAATTAAAAATGCTCCACATAAAAATGCTGCAGAGGCATTTTTAGAATTTGCAGGTAGTCCAGAAATTCAAGCAGAACTTGCAAATAACTTCAATAGAATGCCAACACTTTCTGAAGCTTTAGAAAATTCACCAGCATGGATGAGTGAAAATAAATATAAAGCTATGGATGTTGATTGGACTGTATTAGCAGAAAAACAATCAACTTGGATACAAAAATGGGATAGTGAAATCAAGGATGCTTCTAAAGATGTAGAATAATAATATAATTTAAACCAAAGTATTTTTTATCCTAAAGTTTTAAACTATTGGAACTAAATATTTTGGTTTTTTATTTTTAGATTATAATAGATTTTTTATTAACTAAAGGAGAAGAAAGAATTTTGGGAGAAATTATATTAAAGAATATATGTAAAAAGTATGACAATAAAGTCATTTTAGATAACGTAGACTTTTCTATAGAAGAAGGAAGCTTCTTTACTTTTTTAGGAGCCTCTGGTTGTGGAAAAACTACTCTTCTTAGAATAATAGCTGGATTTGTTAAAAGTGAAGAAGGAAGAGTATTTTTAGGAAATAAAGATATAACTAATTTAAGACCTGAAGATAGAGAAATAGGAATGGTTTTTCAAAACTATGCCTTATTTCCAAATCTAAATGTATATGAAAATATAGCCTATGGATTAAAGATAAAAAAGTTAAAAAAGAAAGAAATTGAAGAAAAAGTTAATAAATATTTAGACCTTGTAAATTTAAAAGGCTATGATAAAAAAATAGTTTCAGAATTATCAGGTGGTGAACAACAAAGAGTAGCTCTTGCAAGAACTTTAGCTACAGAACCTAAGGTATTGTTACTAGATGAACCACTATCAAATTTAGATGCAAAGCTTAGAGAAAAGATGAGAATTGAAATAAAAGATATTCAAAAAAAGCTTGGTATTACAACAATTTTTGTAACTCATGATCAAACAGAAGCATTAACAATGTCAGATAAAATTGCTGTATTTAATAATGGAAGATGTGTTCAAATTGGTAGTCCTAAAGAAATATATATGAACCCCTGTAATAGTTTTATAGCAAGCTTTATAGGAGATACAAATTTATTTAAGGTAGGAGTTTATAATAATAAGGCTATAATAAATAATAATTTTAAATTAGAAGTAAATAGAAATAGTTTGGGAAAATATATATCAATAAAATCAGAGGATATTAGAATTTCAAAAGAGAAAATAAATTCAGATATTAATGTTTTTGAAGGAGATATTGAAAAGATATTATATAACGGAGTTAGTACTCAATATATTGTTAATGTAATGGGAGAAAAAATTAAAGCCAATAGAATTAATAATATATATGATGAGTTTAATGCAGAAGTAAAAGAGAAGGTTTTTCTTGAAATTCCAATAAGGGCAATTATAGTTCTTGAAAATTAGGAGTAGTTTATGGTTAATATAAATAAAAAAAATATATTTAAAATTATAGGAATAAGTTCTTTGATATTTATTTTAATGGGATATGTATTATTACCAGCAATTAAGACTATAATAACAAGCCTAGATAGTAATAATTTAGAGTTATTTAAGTACTATAAGGAGTTCTTTTTTATTGATGTTAATAAAAGAGCAGTAATTAATACAATACTTTTAGGGTTTGCAACTGTGTTAGTATGTGGATTAATAGGAACAACTCTTGCACTAGCTGTGAATTATTTTGATTTTCCTTTAAAAAAAATAATAAATAAGGTACTTTTATTACCAATTCTTTTTCCGGGAGTAATTATTGTAATAGCTTTTATTCAACTTTATGGAGAAAGTGGACTAATAACTAAATCAATAGAAATTTTATTTAAGCTAGAAAAACCACCTTTTGTACTTACAGGTTTTTATGGAATACTTTTTGTACATGCATATACACAGTATGTATATTTTTATACCAATGTATCTATTGCAATAAAACAAATAGATAAATCAATAATTGAGGCTGCTAAAAATCTTGGGGCGTCAAAGCTTAAGGTTTTCACAAGTGTTATAATACCATTTATAAAACCAGCTCTTTTTTCTTCAGCAATATTAACTTTTATGTCAGGAGTAGCCTCTTTTTCAGCACCAATTATGATAGGAGATAGCTTTAAAGTCTTAACAACCCAGATGTTATTTGCAAAGTCAAATAATCATATAGAGATTGCTTCTGTACAAGTTGTATTATTATCTTTAATATCAATAATGTTTCTTTTAATTTTAAGATATTATGAAAGAAAAAGTAGTTTTCATACATCTGTTAAGGGGATAAAAATAACTCCTAAAAAAATAGAAAGTAAAATTTTAAGCTTTATATATGTAGTAATACTATTATCAATAACTATCTTTATTTTATTACCTATAATAACAATTATAATTTTATCTTTTGTAAAACCAGGTACTTGGATGATAGAAATATTCCCAAGAGAATTTTCTTTAGATAATTACATAAAAATATTTACAAAATCTCGTGCCATGGAACCATTTAAAAATAGTTTTAATATGTCTGTATTAGCAATTATTTTTAGTACAGTAATTGCTGTACCGTGCTCATTTTTAATAGTTAGAGGGAAAGGAAAAATAAGAACTTTAATTGAAATTTTAGTAATGCTTCCATGGGTTATACCAACAAGTGCAATGGCAATTAATATGATAAATTTCTTTAATAAGAGAAATTTATTTTCATTTAATAAGGTGCTGGTTGGAAGTTATATTATATTGCCAATAGCTTATGCTATTACAATATTACCAATAATACTTAGAAGTACAAATATATCACTTTATAGCTTGAATGAAAATTATGAAGAAGCATCTAGATCATTAGGAGCATCATATATTATAACTTTTAGAAGAATAACAATACCGCTTATACTACCAGGAATAATTTACGGAGTTGGACTTGGATTTATTAAATCTATAGGCGAATATAATTTATCAACGTACTTATACTCAGTAAAAAATAAGCCTATTTCCATAGCAATGGTTAATGGAGTATTTGAATATGATTTAGGTCTTGCAATGGCTTATGGAGTTTTAGTTATATTAATGATAGGATTATTATCTTTATTAAAATTTAATAGATTTAAGATATAGAAAATAAAAAAAGTCATCTACATATTCTTAAATCATTGTAGATGACTTTTTTTATTTCAATTCTTAAGTTATCATAGCAAGATGATTTATATTTTGAAATCGAATCTATATATGATACTTTAAAATTTTTTTATTATTTTGTATAATTATCGAAATAACCTTGGATGAAGATAATAGGAGTTCCCTTATCTCCACTTCCTGATGTTAAGTCTGATAATGAACCTATAAGGTCAGTAAGTCTTCTTGGAGTAGTACCTTGAGATTCCATAGAACCAACTAAATCTGCTTCCTTATTTTTAATATATTCAGATATTGCGTTTTTAAGTTCTTCACCTTTTAAATCAGCAAAGTTATTATCAGCAAGATATTTTAATTTTATTTCATTTGGAGTACCGTTTAATCCTGAAGTATATGCTGGTGAAACAACTGGATCAGCAAGTTCCCAAATCTTACCCACAGGATCTTTAAATGCTCCATCTCCATAAATCATAACTTCAACATCTTTACCTGTCTTTTCTTTAAGAATAGCTTGTATATTATCAACTACTGGTTGACAGTTACGAGGGAATAACTTAATAGTTTCTTCTGTTGATTTATTTGAACCAAGTAGTCCATATTCTTCATTGCAACCACTTCCATCAATAGATTCACATAATATATTATCAAGGCTATAAACTTTTTCTCCGCCATTTGCTTTTAAAATTTTCTTAGTTCTAAATCTTGTATGAATATCACAAGTAAGAACGCTCTTTGTATAATTTAAGATAGTCTTAGGATTGTTTGAGAATATTACTTCACATTCAATACCATATTCTTCAACTAAAGATTTATAATAATCTATGTAGTCAACACCTGTAAAAGTATGTTTATTATAACCAAATAAATTACGGAATTCTTTTTCTGTTAAAACATCTGTCCAAGGATTAACACCTTTTTCATCTAACATATCTAAATCAACTAAGTGATTTCCAACTTCATCAGATGGATAACTAAGCATTAATACTATTTTTTTAGCACCTTTTGCTATACCACGAAGACAAATTGCAAAACGGTTACGGCTTAAAATAGGGAATATTACACCAATAGTATCATCACCAAATTTAGCTTTAATATCTGTAGCAATATTATCTATAGAAGCATAATTTCCTTGAGCACGTGCAACTATTGATTCAGTTACAGTAACTATATCCTTATCATTTATAGTAAATCCTTCAGCTTCTGAAGCTTTAAGTACGCTTTCTACAACTATATCTTCAATGCTATCTCCTTCTTTGATGATTGGGCAACGAAGACCTCTAACAATTGTACCTACAACTCTTTCCACAATAACCTCTCCTAACAATTAAAATTTTGTTTCAAATATTTCATACTATTGTAATATACACCAATTAATGATATAAGTAAAATAAATAGAATGAATATGTGATATAAGGAGTGCTTATATGATAACTAAATTAGATTTATATAGAGTTTTTTGTCAGGTGGCAAAAAGTAAAAGTTTTTCAAAAGCATCAAAGGAGCTTTATATGACTCAGCCAGCGGTAAGTCAATCTATAATGCAATTAGAAAGAGAGTTAGATATTAGACTTTTTAATAGAACAACTAAAGGGGTAGTCCTAACTAATGAAGGAAAACTTTTATTTGAATATATAAACTCTGCAATTAATTTAATAAATGCAGGAGAAGAAAAAATATTAGAATTTAAAGATTTAACTATGGGAGAATTAAAAATCGGAGTAGGGGATACTATATCTAAGTACTTTTTGCTTCCTTATTTAGAGAAGTTTCATAATAAATATCCTAATCTTAAATTTAAAATAATAAATGGAACTACAATTGAACTTTGTTCTTTAATTAAATCAGGAGAAATTGATATTGCAATATGTAATCTTCCAATTAATGATGGATCATTAGAAGTAATACCTTGTGGAGAAGTTAGAGATATTTTTGTTTGTGGAGAAAAATATAATGATTTAACAAGGGATAAAGTTTCTATTGAAGATATAGTGAGATATCCTTTAATATTTCTAGAACCTAGTTCAAATTCAAGAAAATATGTAGAAAAATTTATGCTATCTAAAGGTATTAAAATTTCACCAGAATTTGAACTTGGATCCTTTGATTTATTATTGGAATTTGCAAGAATAAATTTAGGTATTGCTTGTGTAGTAAAAGAATTTTCAAAAGAATACTTAGAAAAAGGTTTATTATATGAAATTAATATTTCAGAGGAAATACCAAGTAGAAGTATAGGAATATGTCATTTAAAGAGTGTTCCCCTTTCAATAGCATCTACAAAGTTTGTTGAAATATTGGAAGATTAATTATATAGTAGAATATTCTTGAAAATAAGATTATTTTATACTATATTATATTATGATAAATTATGTTTATGAGTTTAAATTATTTAATCAAAATATATGTAAACAGTTGAAGTTTACTATAAGTAGAATGATTTTATAAGGAGACAAGTAGATGTTAGCAATTAAGAGAAATAAAATATTATTAATTATAATATCAATAATTATAGTAAGTTTATTTGGTGTTGCTTCAACTCTAGTATTAAATAAATCTATAAATTTAAAAAAATCATATGCTCTAAAATTAATAGGCATTATAGAAAAAGATGAAGAGTCGTTATTAACTAAAGAAGAATTAGAAGATTATGAAATTAAAATAAATCAGGAATTGGAAAAAGAATTAAATGAAAAAAAAGATAAATTTAAAATAAAAAGTGCATATTATGCTTTAGGAGCTATTGAATTTGTAAAAGGTGAAAATTATAAATCAATAGATTATTTATATGAAGCATTAAAATATAATAACTATAAAGATGTAAAGGATACTGAGTATGAAGTAGATATAAGGATATATAGTGGATTATCTAGTAACTATATAAAGTTAAAAAAGGCAGAAGAAGCATCAGTTTTTTTTGAAGAAGCAAAAAAAATAGCTTTAAATAATAATAAAAGGGAAGTTTTAAGTGATTTATATTATGCAAAAGCAAAAGCAAATGTAATTAGTGGACATAATATCAATGCCTCAATTAATTTAATGATAAAAGCATTAGATTATACAGAGTTAGATAGTAATAAAGTTAGAGATTATTTATATTTAGCTACATTATATAAATTAACAAATGAATTTCATTTAGCATTAGATTATACAGTAAATGCATTAGAGATAGCAATGGAATTAAGGGATGATACACTTATAAATGATTGTCTAATAAATTTAGGGGAAAATTATTATATAAAAAGAAATTATGCAAAAACTATTACTATATATGAACAATTTATTGATGAATATGGATTAGAAAATACTAATAATATTATAGATGTATATGGGTATTTAGCATATTGTTATGCTAAAAAAGGAGATTATACAAATTATGAAATGTATAAAGAAAAATATTTAAATATAGCTAATGAATCTAATTCTATTGAGGATTTGATATGGTTATATTCAAATTGTGTAGAATTAGAAGCAGATTTTAATAATTTAGATATAGCTAAAGAATATTTAAATAAAGCACAAGATTTATATGAGAATCATAGTGATGAATGATATGCTAACATAGATTTAGTATTAGAGTATTCGAGAGAAAAAATAAATTATTTAGAAAATAAAGATTATGATAATACTATTAAAATCTATAAAAGTATTTTAGAAAAATTAAATAATAGAGGTGTTAAATCGGATATAAAAGACTCTATAATAAAGGAAATTCTAGTTATATCATATGAAGAAGAGGATTATGAAAGTTTTACAGAATATATAAAATTTTTAGAGATGAATAAGAATGAAGAATATCAAGCATACACGGATAGTATAGTTGCTAAAATGAATAATACTATAAAAGAAAAAGAGGTATTAAGAACGAAAACAGGAGCTATAATATTGTTTGTAACTACTATAATTAGTATAGGTGGATTAATAAGTAGTATAAGAAAAAATAAAAAAATAAATATATTAAATTTACAACTAAAAGAATTAAATACGATAGATCCATTAACTAACTTATATAATAGAAGATATTTAAATGAGAAATTTGAATCCATACGAAAAGATAAAAAAGAAGTAAGTTTTATAATGATAGATATAGATTATTTTAAGTTATATAATGATAATTATGGTCATATAAATGGAGATAAAGCATTAATTGAAGTATCTAAAATTATAAAGTCTGTATTTAAAGATGATATGGTATTTAGATATGGAGGAGAAGAATTTTCTGTGATTTCATATAAAACTAAAGAAGAATTAATTAAAGATGTAGAAAAATTAAGAGCAGAAATTTACAATAAAAATATTAAGCATGAATATTCAAAAGTAAGTGATAGAATAACTTTAAGTATGGGATTAGCATCATCTAAGCTATCTTCAGATGATGATTTAATAAAGCTTAATAAAATAGCAGATAAAAATTTATATAAATCAAAGGAACAAGGAAGAAATAGATATACATACTAAATTTAATGTGTAATTATTATTTCTATAAATTGTCTTAATTATGAAACCCTCGATAGTTTAAAAATATGTTTTCGAGGGTTATTATAATTTTTAAAATAGAAAGGATATTATAACTTTGAGAATAAACAAACTATTAAGTAACTATGGATATTGTTCAAGAAAAGAAGTAAGTAGGTTAATTGAAGATAAGAGGATAATTGTTAATGGAAAGCTTTGTGAGCAAGGTCAGTGGGTTGAAGAAAGCGATGATATATTATTAGATGGTGAAAAAGTTAAGCAAAAAGAAAAGATATATTTAGTTTTAAATAAACCTAGGGGGATAATTTGTACTTCATCAAGAGATATAAAAAATAATATAATTGATTTTTTAAATTACAAAGAATATGTTTTTCCAGTTGGTCGTTTAGATAAGGATTCAGAGGGGCTTATTTTAATGACTAATGATGGAGATCTTGCTAATAGGATAATATCTTCAGAAAGTTATCATGAAAAGGAGTATATAGTAACCTTAGATAAGGATTTTGATGATGAATTTATATACAAAATGTCAAATGGAGTTAATATACTAGATACAGTTACGAGACCTTGTATAGTAACAAGAATAAATAACAATACATTTAATATAATTTTAACTCAAGGCTTAAATAGGCAAATAAGGAGGATGTGTAAGGTTTTTGGATATAACGTCATTAAATTAGAGAGAATAAGAATAGTAAATATAGTGTCTAAAGGAATAGAATCTGGAATGTGGAGAAATTTAACTAAAGAAGAAGTGGAAAATTTAAAACTTTATACTAAAATAGAAGAGTAATATATAATTTATATAGTAATACATAAATGATATAATATATTTGTAAAGATTATTATAGAAGGTGAGTTTAGAAAAATGAAAAAAGTATTAGAATTTAGAGAAGAAGGATATAATTGTGCAGAATCTATAGTAAAGACTTTTAATGAAGAGCATAACTTAAATATTCCAGTTCAACTTGCAACTCCGTTTGGGACAGGTATGGCAGTTGGAGGAACTTGTGGTGCCATAGCAGGAGCTCTTATTTCTATTGGAGCTATAAAGGGAAGAGAAGAAGGAAAAGCGCCAAATGAATCAAGACAATATACAAAAGAAGTAGTTAATAAGGTAAAAGAAAAGTATGGAACACTTGAATGTATTGAATTAAAGAAAAGTGGAGTATCTTGTGCTGAAATAATAGAGTATACATATGAAGTATTAAATGAAAGTATAAAATAAAATTAATAGAGCTAGTAACTATTTATAATTGAGTTATTAGCTTATTATTTTAATGAAGATAAAATTAGAAAATATATTTAATATATAAATTTAAAAGGAGAATAAGAATGAGGATTTATTATTTTACAGCCACAGGGAATTCCTTATATGTAGCTAAAAAAATTAAAGAGAAGATAGAGCATTGTGAGTTAATTTCTATTCCAAATGCTATAAAAAATGAAGATTTTAATTTAAAGGATGATGTAATAGGTTTTGTGTACCCAATTCATTGTGGTTCATTACCTATAGTGGTAGAAGACTTTATATCTAAATTAAATATAAAGGATAAACCATATATTTTTGCAATAGGGGTTACAGGAGGCGGAGGCGCTAAAGTAAGTTTTTCTCACATTAATGAACTTTTAAATGGTAAGTGTGAACTTAGCAATTATCTTTGTGTAAAATATATTTCTAATTATACAAGGGCAGGTAAAAATCCAACAAAAGAGAGAGCACTTAAAGCAATAAAATTAAATGAAGATATATTAGATAATTTTATAAAATCTATTAAAAATAAAGAAATAAGAAGAGTTGATTATAAATCAAGTAAGAGAATTTTTTATAATGCTTGGAAAAATTTATTTAAGAATAAAGATAAAGGGTTTAATGTTAATGATAAATGTATAGGATGTAAAATGTGTAAATCAATTTGTCCAGTAGATAATATTAAAATGGTTAATGATAAACCAGTATGGCTAGGAAAATGTACTGATTGTATGGCTTGCATTAATATATGTCCGAAAGAAGCTATAAATATAGGAAATAAAACTTTAAAGAAAAATAGATATAGAAATCCATTTATTGAGGTTAAAGAGTTAGTATAAATAAAAAGAAATAAACATTATATTCCTTGCTCCGTCGCATGCACTCCAAGTCACCGTCATGCAATGTTTATCTCTTTGCAAATTGAAGGAAGTAAATTATAAAAACTCTACTTCTTATACTACGAATCTTAATAACTCTCATAAAGTTGTTCAAATATTTGACTTTATCATAATTTCCTAAATAATAAAAAAATAAATCTACTACTAAAATTCATTAGCAGTAGATTTATTTTTTTGCGTGATATTAATATATTCTATCGCCGTTAAAAATTGAATTTTTAACAACTACGTAGTCAACATTTCTAATTGCATCTAATTTCTTACCACCTGCATAAGAAATTGATGATTGAAGGTCTTGTTGCATTTCAACTAAAGTATCTTTTAAAGAACCTTTATATTCAACAAACATTTTCTTTCCTTCAACATTTTTTCTTTCACCTTTTTGGAATTCGGAAGCAGAACCAAAGTATTCTTTATAAAGCTTTCCGTCTCTTTCAACAGTTTCACCTGGAGATTCTTCATGTCCAGCAAAAAGTGAACCTATCATAACCATAGATGCACCAAATCTAATTGATTTAGCTATATCGCCATGAGTACGAATACCTCCATCAGCAATAATTGGTTTAGTTGCAGCTTTTGCACACCAACGAAGTGCTGCTAATTGCCAACCACCAGTACCAAATCCAGTTTTAATTTTAGTGATGCATACTTTTCCAGGGCCAATTCCTACTTTTGTAGCATCTGCACCAGCATTTTCTAATTCTCTTACTGCTTCAGGTGTTCCTACATTACCTGCAATAACAAAACTTTCAGGTAAATGTTTTTTTATGTGCTGAATCATATTTATAACAGCATTAGAATGTCCGTGAGCAATATCAATTGTTATGTATTCTGGACAAAGATTTTTAGCTGCTAAGTCTTCAATGAATGTATATTCTTCATTTTTAACTCCAACACTTATAGAAGCAAATAAATTTTTTTCTCTCATATCTTCAATAAATTGCATTCTACTTTCTGGCTTAAAACGGTGCATTATATAAAAATATCCATTTTCAGCTAGATAAGCTGCTATTTTTTCATCTATAATAGTTTGCATATTTGCAGGAACTACAGGTAATTTAAAAGTTCTTCCACCAAGAGTGATAGATGTATCACATTCAGAACGACTATTTACTATACATTTTGCTGGTATTAATTGTATGTCTTCATAATCAAATACGTTATCCATTTTTACCTCACCATATCCGAATAATTTTTATAAATATAAATTTATAGTTCGTACACAGGATATATTATACATATATTTTTTAAAATTGTCAAAATTATTTAATCCTTTTCAGATTATTTTATTCTAACCATTAATAATATATAATATTTAAATTTTATTATAAAATTTAAATATATGATTTTTAATAAAATTACATAAGAAAAAAAGAAGCTTACTATACTTAGAGTATAATGTTTTTTCTTGGTATAAGACAAAATTAGACAGAAAATTTCTAGTAATGATGTTAAACTATAAATAGTAAAAAGATTACATTATTTTAAATAATTGTTTTTATGAAATATATG
>NZ_JACSQZ010000030.1 GCF_014836325.1 Clostridium gallinarum | reverse complement strand
TTCGCAACTCAATCTTAACACGAAAAGTAATCCTATGGATTTTTTTATTTAGTTCAAGTTCATTTTACAACTAATCATTTGTTTTTATATTAAAGATTAATATAGAAATTAGAGTAAAACTTAGTTAATCAGAATAAAATTAATAGAAGTTTAGATTTTTAGTGTTTTTTTTATAATTTGAAGAATCTATCAATTTGAATATATAGCTTTTTAGTGTATTATATAATTAATGATACAATAGATAAAAGGAGAAGAGAAATGAAGACATTAGTAATTAACTGTGGAAGTTCGTCATTAAAATACCAATTAATTGACATGGAAACAGAAAAGTCATTAGTTCAAGGATTGGTTGAAAGAATTGGTATTGAGGGTTCAATTTTAACACAAAAAGTTGAAGGTAAGGATAAATATATTATTAAAGAAAACATGCCAAATCACAAAGTAGCAATAGAACATGTTTTAAAAGCTTTAATCAATAAAGATCACAATATAATTCAATCAATGGATGAAATAGGGGCTGTAGGACATAGAGTTGTGCATGGTGGTGAAAAGTATTCTCATTCAGTAGTAATTGATGATGAAGTTTTAGAATCTATTAAAGAGTGTAGTTCATTAGCACCTTTACATAATCCACCTAATATAATAGGAATTGAAGTATGTAGAGAACTTATGCCAAATACTCCTATGGTTGCTGTATTTGATACAGCATTTCATCAAACCATGCCTAAAGAATCATATATTTGTCCTTTACCATATGAATTATATGAAAAGTATGGTATTAGAAAATATGGGTTCCATGGAACATCACATATGTATGTTTCACAAAAAGTAGCAGAAGTTATGGAAAAAGATATTAAAGATTTAAAAATAGTTACATGTCATTTAGGAAATGGTTGTTCACTAGCTGCTGTTAAGGGTGGTAAATCAATAGATACTTCAATGGGATTTACACCACTAGCAGGTGTTATGATGGGAACTAGATCAGGAAGTATAGATCCTTCAGTTATTAGTTATTTAATGGAAGTACATGGATATGAGATAAATGATATTAATGAAATATTAAATAAAAAATCAGGGGTATTAGGAATTTCAGGAATATCTTCTGATTTTAGAGATGTATTAGAAGAGGCTGAAAACGGAAATGAAAGAGCTAAGCTTGCTTTAAATATATTCCATTATAAGGTAAGAGCGCAAATTGCTGCTTATGCTGGAATAATGGGAGGCGTTGATGCAATTGTATTTACAGCTGGTATAGGAGAAAATTCATCCGTAACTCGAAAAGAATGTTTAAAAGGACTTGAATTCTTAGGATTTGAAATTGATGATGAAAGAAATTCAGTTAGAGGAAAAATACAAGAAATATCAACTGATAATTCAAAAGTTAAGGTTTATGAAATACCTACTAATGAAGAACTTATGATTGCTAGGGATACAGTAAAATTAATTTCTAATATTTAATTTTAAGGCAGGTTTATGACCTGTCTTATTTTTATTTTAGGAAATCATTATACTTTAATACTTTTTATATGAAAAAACTGTATTGAATTAATATTCTAGCAATATAGAATAAAATAAAAGAAATAAAAGGAATGAGGAGATAATATATATATAATTTATGCTATTCAGTTTGTAATTAATAATTATTATTAATATAATAATAGAATAAGACTATAAAGGAGATGAAAAAATGATATCTGTTTGTCCAATTTGTTCAGGTATTGATATAGATGAATTAGAATTAAAATTTGGAGCCGATAATGTGGAAGTTGGTTGTATAGGTGAATGTGGTGGTATTGATGGATTAGTAATAGGTTACGTTAATGGTAAATATATAGAAACAGAAAGTGAAGAAGAGTTTATAGAGAAAATAGAAAAATAATTTCAAAAGTCTTAGATTTTATCCTCTAAGGCTTTTGATTTTTTTAGAAAATAAATGTATTATAAATTAAAAGGAGTGGTAAAATGAATAATTTAAGCAATAGAGTAAAGGGTATAATATTTATAATTTTTTCAGCTTTTGGGTTTGCTGGAATGTCGGCTTTTGTAAAGTTAGCTGGGGATTTACCATCATTTCAGAAAACTTTCTTTAGAAATTTAGTATCATGTATCATTGCATTAATATTTATTATAAAAAATAAGGAAAGTTTTTTTGGGAAAAAGGAAAGTCAAAAACTTTTGATATTAAGATCAACTTTAGGAACAATTGGAATAGTTTTAAATTATTATTCAATTGATAAATTAATATTATCAGATGCAAATATGCTAAATAAATTAAGTCCTTTTTTTGTTATAATTTTTTCAGCTTTATTTTTGGGAGAAAAAATTAATTTCAAACAAGTTATTTCTATTTGTATTGCATTTATAGGTGTATTATTTATAATTAAACCTACATTTAATGTAGATATGTTTCCATTTATTATAGGAATTTTAGGAGCTATTTTTGCAGCAGGAGCATATACTTGCTTAAGAACATTAGGTTCTAAAGAAAAACATTATACTATAGTATTTTATTTTTCTTTATTTTCTTTAATTGTAATTTTTCCTTTTATGATTGTGGTATATAAAAAAATGGAATTTATACAGTTATTTTATCTATTAATGGCCGGAGTTTTTGCGAGCATAGGTCAATTTGGAATTACAATTGCGTATAAATATGCTCCTGCAAAAGAAATATCAATATTTGATTACTCTAATATAATATTCTCAGCTATAATTAGTTTTATAATTTTTGGACAATTACCTGATAAATTAAGTTTTATTGGATATGGAATTATCTTTATAGCTTCATTATATATGTTTTTATATAATAAAAAGTTAGATAAAGTAGAAAAAAAATAAAGTAGATCCTCCGAAAGGAGGATTTACTTTATTTTAGGATATCTTTTACCATTGGATTAATTTTAGATCTATCAAATTTACCATTTACCATTGGCATTATTTCTTTCATTATTTTTCCCATATCAGCTGGACCATAGTTTCCTTTTGTTATTATTTCCTTTAACATTTCTTGAACTTCTTCATCACTTAATTGTGCTGGAAGATATGGTGTAAGTAATGTTATTGCAAAATTTCCCTCTTCTATTTTAGCTTCATCATTTAATTGAATAGCATATTGAAGAGTTTCTTTTAATTGTTTAAGTTGTTTTTCAACGATTTTAATAACTACGTCATCTGTTGCATCTTTTCTTTCATTTACTTCATATGCTTTAATTTCAGCATTTACTAATCGTAATACACTAACCGTTTGTTTATCTCTAGCTTTCATTGCAGCTATTTCATTTTTTTTCAGTTCTTCTTTTAACATAATTTCACCTCAAAAGATAAATTATAATAAACTAAGTTTATCATAGTATAAATTATAACTTTAATAAAAAATTATTTCAACAATGGAAGTGTTATCATGATAATATAATTTTTTCACCTATACATATTGCTTTAGAATTAGCACTATGCCCTAAATTAGATGTTTTTATAATAGGAAAATCATATTCTTGTAATTTTTCTAAAAATAAATCTATTACGAAAGACTCATTATATGTTTCCTCTAATTCAGTAAATTTTCCTAAAATAAGTCCTTTAATATCAGAAAAAGCTCTCAACTGCTTATATTGAGCAATAAAAGTAGATATTTTATTAACATCCCCGCTTAAAGCTTCTAAAAATAATATTTTATCTTTAAAATCTGGCATATATTCAGTACCAGCAAGTTTTAAAAAGCATCTTATATTTCCGCCTATTAAAACTCCTTCCATAGACTTACCTTTTATAAATTTATAATTAAGTTCTTCTAACATATTAGTATTTTCTAAAAATACATTTCTAAAATAATGAATTTGTTCTAGACTATTTTCTCTTATTAAATTTCTTAATTGATAGTTAAAATTTATTAAATTAGTTTTAGTATATAAAGCATTTAAAATTACGGTTAAGTCACTATATCCTATAAAAGGGGTATTAGATTTTAAAATTACATTATAATCTAAGAAGTCTAAAATTTCATTGCATAAATCTCCACCAGATAAATCAAATATAGCCTTTATATCTTTATTATTATATAAATTCATTAATTCATTAGCTCTAAATTTTCCATTTTCAGTAGAATTATATTTATTCTTAAATAAAGCATTTGAAGTAATCACATTTAGATTTAAAGATTTTAGTATGGTAATTAGTTTATCTATATTTTTTTTCATTGAGATATCTAAAGCATTAGAACAAGATATTAAAGCGATAGTATCATTTTTATTTAAAATACTCATTCTATCCTCCTTTATTTTTGTAATAAGATTATAATAAGTATTTTACAATTAACTTAACTATATTTCAAATTTTTATAATTATATAAAAAGATATAAATATAAAAATTAAATAAGAATAATAAAAATAGAATATGAATAACTTATAATGTATTAGGTTTATTGGAGGATATATGAAATACAGACTTTATGTCAGTGGATATTGTAGTGATAGTAGAGCTTTGCAAAGTAATATGAGTATTGGAGGAGTAATCTTAAGTAGTGATACTGAAAAAGAATTTTCTGAAATAGTAGGAAAGGGAACTTTGTTGGAATCTCATGTATATGCAATTATATATGGAATTGATGAAATTCTAAAGAATAATAAAGTTACAAGTATTGAAGTATATAGTACAAACTTAATGATAATAAATTATATAAACAATATGAATATTGAAATACCTATAAATGCAAAATTAATTATGAAAAAATTAGTTAAATTAATTAAGGACATAGAAGTAGATATTAAGTTTGAGTACTTCGAAGGAACTGAATATAAATATGTAAAAAATTTAGCTATAGATGCTTTAGAAGTTTAATTTAAAATTATATAAATAGGAGTGAATATTATGGTAAAAAAATTACAAGTTTATAAGTGTGAAGTTTGTGGAAATATGGTTGAAATATTAAACGATGCTGGTGGTTCCTTAGTTTGCTGTAATAAATCTATGATATTAATGTCTGAAAATACATTAGACGCTGCAATAGAAAAACATGTACCTGTCGTTATAGAAAAGGAAGGAAAAGTAATAGTTCAGGTTGGTGAAGTAGAACATCCTATGTTAGAAAAGCATTTTATTCAATGGATAGAGGTAATAACTAAAAGTGGACAAGTATTAAGACAATATTTAAATCCAGGAGAAAAACCAGTTGCTATATTTAAATTTAAAGGAGATATAGATAGAGTAAGAGAATATTGTAATATACATGGTTTATGGAGTAATAAATAATTTAAAAGGCTATCTTCTTTAGATAGCCTTTTAAATTATTTATAATTATTATAATATTATAATGAACAAAATAATTTGGAGGTTTACTAATGAAAAAATATTATAGTTTAACGACATTTTTAACATTTGGTGTATTCAGTATTTTAACAACATTTTATTTTCCTTATTTAAATCAAGAAATAGGGCTTAATCTTAATGAAGTAAGCAAGGTAGTTTCTATAGGTGCTTTATTTACTTTAATTTTTCAACCTATATTATCTAATAAGTTTTCAAGATCAGAAAATAAAAATAAATTTATTATTTTTTATCTATTACTAGTATTTATAGCTATTATTGGGCTTATGATTTTAAATAAAGATTTTACAATTTTATATGCACCTATTTATGGTGGAGCATTAGGATCATTAGCGGGTATTTTTGAAGTATATATTGAAGAGTTATGTATAAAAAGCAAATATGAGTTTTCGGATATAAGAAAATGGGGATCCATTGGATATGCAATAATAGTATTTATATCAGGTATAATAATAAATAAATTTGGATATAAGATATTACATATAATTGCTTTAATAATGGTAATGACTATGATATCAATTATTTTATTTAATTTTAAGGAAAATATAGAGATAAAAAAAAGTAAGAATGATTTTAAGTTTATAGATTTATTTAAAAATAAGAATATAATTTTACTTATTATTGTTGTGTTTTTAGGTATGGGAAGTTATATGGGGCTAGATTTCGCATATTCATCATATTTGGTTGATATAGTAGGTGATGTAAATATAGCAAATGAGATATATAGTAGCTCTATAAGTTTTAGAGTACTTATAGAGTTTTTATCTTTTATAATTATATATAGATATTTAACAGACTCTAATAGTAAAAAGTGTTTATTAATAGCCTTAATAATAGCAGCTTTAAAAATATTAATGTTTTCAACTGGAAATGTAATTCTAATTGTAATAGGAGATCAATTACATGGGATTATGTATAGTTTATATTTAAGTTTCTTATTTAAATATCTAAGAGATATTTTAAGTAATGAAATAATTGCAACTTCATTCGCTGTATTATCAGTATTAAGTACAGGAGGATCTAATTTTATCTATCCAACTATATATAGTTTTATTCAAGGTATATTGGGGTATTTTGGTATGTATTTTTCAGGATTTATTCTAATAATGATTTCTGTTATTATTTTCTTTATTTTTTTACCTAATCCTAAAAAGTCATAGGAGTAAGTTTATGAAGAGACAGATAAGCATAGAAAATACTGATATTTATTATGATTTGATTTTGAAAAATAAAAAGAATATTTCTATAAAAATAAATTCAAATGGACATCTTATTATTTATGCACCAATAGGTATAAGTTTAGCTTATATTGAAAAGTTATTAATAAGAAAGAAAAAATGGATAATAAAAAATCTAAATATAGTAAATAATAACCCGTACAATTTAAAAAATAGCATAATTTTTTTAGGAAATAAATATGATATTAAGTTGGAAATTACACAAAAAGAAAGTATCTGTTTAGATAGTGAATTTATTTATATTAAATCAAAGAGTATAGACTATAAATATATACAAAATTTATTAGGTAGTTGGTATAAAGAACAGGCTGAAAAAATCTTATTTGATAGAGTTAATATTTTATCAAATTATTGTAGATTATATCCATCTAATATAATTATAAAGGATCAAAAGACAAGATGGGGAAGCTGTAGCAGTAAAAAAGAAATAAGACTAAATTGGAGACTTATTTTAATGCCTAATAGTATAATTGACTATATTATTATACATGAATTATGTCATTTAAAAATAATGAATCATTCTAGTGATTTTTGGGAATTGGTTAAAATATATGTTCCTAATTATAGAGAATATAAGAAATGGCTAAATGAAAATGGAAGTTTAATTATGTCTGTAAAATAAAAATATAAAATTATATAATAAAAAATATTTATAAATTATACTAGTCAAAAACAACAGATAACTTTATAATATACTTAATTACATTAGATAATATAAGGAGATTAAAATGAGAACAGTTTATAGAAATCCAAAAGAATTAGCAACATGCTTAAAGGACTTAGTAGATAATTATTTGGAGTTTTTAATAAGTTATGATGACCTAGAAGAAAAAGTTAGAAAAATAGTTTCTGCAAATGGTGATAGAGTTTATAAGGATGGAATATTTTCTTCAAAATTATATCCTTATTTAGGTGATGAAAGAGTTGAAATTATTAATAATATTGTAAATAATTAAAAGTAAACCTCCTTAAAGAATATATCTTAAAGGAGGTTTTTAATATTTATAAAGGGGTGATTTAATGATAGAAGATGTACTAAAAGTATTTGAAAATTATACTCCCTATATTAATGGGTGGGAAAATATGAAGAGAGCTTCAGTAGCTATACTGATGGTGGATATGGAAAATAAAACTAATATAATATTTCAAGTTAGATCATTACATATGAGAAATCAGCCAGGTGATATATCATTACCAGGTGGTAAAATTGAAGAATATGAAAGTCCAATAGAAGCAGTTGAGAGAGAAGTGTGTGAAGAATTAGGCTTAATTAGAGATGATTTCGAAATAGTGGAAGCATTGGATTTACTTGTAACACATTATGGATTAATTATTCATCCTTTTTTAGGATATATAAAAAATATTAATAATATAAAAATTAATGAAGATGAAGTTGACCATATATTCACTGTTCCAATTGAAGAGTTAATTGATAAAAAACCTTTAGAAATAATAAGTGAAATAAATGTAAATAGAAATGAAAATTTTCCTTACAATTTAATTAATGGTGGAGAAAATTATAAATTTAAGACAGGATTATATAAATCTTTATTCTTTAAATACAAAGAATATACGATTTGGGGAATGACAGCACTTATAATTGAGAACTTTTTAAGTTTATTAAATAATAATAAATAAAGTACTTAATATAAAAACAAAAATTTAGAGTTATTATAAATGCTCTAAATTTTTGTTTTTTACTTAAAACCTATTATATTGTATTTAAAATGAAGTAAAGAATAAAAATAAAAGATATTATATACATAGTCATTGAGATTTCTTTACTTTTTCTAGTTCCTAGTTTCATTATTGTATATGAAATAAATCCAAAAGCTATTCCATCTATTATACTAAATGTTAATGGTATTAACACTATTATTAAAAAGCAAGGAATTGATTCTGAAATATCATTAAAATTAATATGAATAACTCCTTTAATCATTAAACTTCCAATAATAATTAATATTGGAGCAATTACTTCATTAGGAATTATACTTATAAAAGGAATAAATAATAGTGATATTAATAATAATATTCCTGCTATAAATGATGTTAATCCTGTTTTACCACCTATAGCTATACCAGCAGTTCCTTCTACAGTAGAAACTGAAGGACTAGTTCCAAGAAGTCCACAACTTATTGTAGATAATGCTATAGCAATTAATGATTTGCTTTGTTTCTTAGGACTTTTTAATAATCCAGTAACTTGGCCATGTAGCAATCCTATATTTTCAAAAACTAAGACTAAAGTTAAAGAAAATGTTGATATCCAAAATCTTATATTTAAAAATTCACTTAAATCAATATTAAAAAATATTTTCTCATACTCTTTAAAATTAGGCAGTGTAAAATTTAAGCTAGATATATCAACAAATTTAAATAAAATTGCTAAAATAGTGCCAAGTACTATACTAATTAAAAAACTACCAGGTATATTTTTAGCGAAAAGTATAATAGTTAGTATAAAAATAAATATAAAAAATAATATTCTTGGATTTGATATATCTCCTATTTTTACCAGGTTTGTAGGATCTGATATGATAAGGCCACCTTTTTGTAAACCTAAAAAAGTTATAAAAAATCCTATACCGATTGTAATTGATTCTTTCAAAGCATTTGGTATAGATTTATCTAACAATCTAGATAAAGGTGTAATAGCTATTATTAAAAATAATAATCCAGCTATAAATACACTACCTAATGCTTGATTAAAGCTTAATCCCATATTTAAAATAATAGTATATGTGAATAAAGCATTAATTCCCATACCGGGCATTATTATAAGAGGAGTATTACTTATAAATGCAACTAATAAACATCCTATAAAGGAAGCGAGAACTGTTGCTATTATAAGTGGTTCTTGAGATATACCTCCATCACTTAATATACTTGCATTAACCACAATAATATATACTGCAGCAAAAAAAGAAGTTACCCCAGCTATTAGCTCGGTTTTTAAATTTGTCTTATGTTCTTTTAGTTTGAATATTTTTTCCATCCTTTCTTTAAAACCTCTTTTCTTTTTCCCTCTCCCACCCACATCATATGATGCCTAAATATTATATCATTTAAATTCATTTTTTAAATAGTAAATTAAAAAAAAAAGAGCAATTAGCTCTTTTTTATTCTAACTTTAATATTATTTTATGCATATTTTTTATTATAAAGCTAAGATTTAATAAATCCTCTTCATCTAAATAAGAAAGTTTAGCCATTAAGTTGTTTTTTATTTCTATTTTCTTTTCCTTTAAAAAAGAATGTGCTTTTTCAGTTAATTCGACATTTATTTTTCTTCTATCATTCGGATCTTGATATCTATGCACGTATCCATCATTAATTAATTTATCTATAATAGGTGTCATATTAGGTTTTGATATATCTAAACATTTAGCCATTTGTGATACTGACATTGATTTTTTGTGTGAAAGATAAAAAATTACTTTTATATGTGATGGAGGCAAAATACTTCCTTTAATCATTTCACTTGGATTTAAAAGCTTGTTATGTATTTGGACTAATAATTCTAATAATTCACTAGTTAAAGTATTCATATCATTATTATTCATAAGTGTTCCTCCTAATTATTTATCAATTTTATTATAATCTATATTTTTTAGTTATACAAGTATAATTATTATTGACATATAATAGTTATGAAAATATAATTAATATATATTTATAATAAAAATACAATGCTTATTTTGAAAGGAGACAAAATAAAATGATGAAGCTATCAAAGTACTTAAAACCATTTATAGGTTCTATCATTGCTGTAATAATTTTATTATTTGTGCAAGCTGTTAGTGAACTATCATTACCAGATTATATGTCTAATATAGTAAATGTGGGAATACAACAGGGTGGAATTAAAAACTCAGCTCCAGAAGCTATAAGAAAAAGTCAATTTGATAAATTGCTATTATTTATAGAGGAGAATGATACGAAATTAATAGAGGATAATTATAAACTGATTAATAGAAATATTTTATCCGAGAATGAGTATAATAATTACTTGAAAAAGTATCCTATTATAGAAAAGGAGGATATATATGTCCTAAATACTAAGGATAGCTCAACCGTAGAAACAATAAGTTCTATTTTGGCTAAACCAGAGCTTATAGTTTCTGGGCTTAATTCAGGTAATTTAGGTGGAAAAGAGTTTCAAGGCCAATTGAATTTACCAGAGAATACTGATATATTTGTAGTATTTAAAAGCTTACCTAAAGAACAATTTAAAGAAATTTTAAATGATATTAATAAAAAATTTGATGAAATGCCAAATAGTATAATTGAGCAATCATCAGTTTCTTTTATAAAAGATGAGTATAAAGCTATTGGAATAAATACGGATAAATTACAAACAAACTATATAGCTTTAGCTGGATTAAAAATGCTTGGAATAGCATTAATAAGCATGGCTGCTACAGTTATTGTTGGATTACTTTCAGCAAAAATTGCAGCTGGACTAGGTAAAACTTTAAGAGGTGATGTATTTAAGAAAGTTACTAAATTCTCAAATGCTGAATTTGATAAATTCTCTACTGCATCTTTAATAACAAGAAGTACAAACGATATACAACAAATACAAACATTAATGGTTATGCTATTTAGAATAGTATTTTATGCACCTATTTTAGGAATAGGTGGAGTAATAAAAGTTTTAAAAACTGATACGAATATGACTTGGATAATCGCCATTGGTGTTATATTAATAATACTTTTAGTAAGTGTGCTATTTACTTTTGCAATGCCGAAGTTTAAAGCGGTTCAGAAGCTTATAGATAAACTTAATTTAGTTACTAGAGAAAGATTAACAGGAATGTTAGTTATAAGAGCTTTTAGTACAGAAAAACACGAAGAAGAAAAATTTAATAAAGCTAATATAGATTTAACAAAGACAAATTTATTTGTAAATAGACTAATGTCTTCAATGATGCCTATTATGATGCTTATTATGAACGGTTTAACATTATTAATAGTTTGGGTTGGAGCACATCAAGTTGATTTAGGGACAATGCAAGTAGGAGACATGATGGCATTTATGCAATACGCAATGCAAATAATAATGTCATTCTTAATGATTTCAATGATTTCAATAATGCTTCCTCGTGCATCAGTATCTGCTCAACGTATAAGTGAAGTTCTTTATACTGATATATCTATAAAAGATAATAAAGAAACTAGAAAATTCAATAATTCTAAAAAGGGATTAGTTGAATATAAAAATGTAAGCTTTAAATATCCAGGAGCTGAAGACTATGTAATTAAAGATATTAGTTTTACTGCAAAGCCTGGTGAAACAACAGCGATTATAGGGAGTACAGGTAGTGGTAAATCTACTTTAATAAATTTAATGCCAAGATTTTATGATGTATCTAATGGTAGTATACTTGTTGATGGAATAGATATAAGAGAAGTTAACCAAAAAGAATTAAGAAGTAAAATAGGATATATTCCTCAAAAGGGAGTTTTATTCTCAGGGACTATTGAAAGCAACTTAAAATATGGATCTCCAAATGCTGAGCTTGATGATTTAAAGTTAGCTTCAGAAATTGCACAAGCAACAGAATTTATTGAATCAAAACCTGATAAATATAATACAGAAATTTCACAAGGTGGTTCTAATGTTTCTGGAGGTCAAAAACAAAGATTATCTATTGCAAGAGCTTTAGTTAAAAAACCAGAAATATATATATTTGATGATAGTTTCTCAGCTTTAGACTTTAAAACAGATTCTAACTTAAGAAAAGCAATTAAAGAAAATATAAAAGATGCAACAATGATAATTGTAGCTCAAAGAATTAGTACAATTAAAGATGCTAATCAAATTTTAGTTTTAGATGAAGGAAGGATTGTAGGAATTGGAACTCATAAAGAACTTTTAGAAAACTGTGAAGTTTATAAACAAATAGCTTCATCACAACTTTCAAAGGAGGAACTAATGTCATGAGTAATAATGTAAAAGGTAAAAGACCTGGTGGCTTTGGTGGTCCAATGGGAGGAATGCATCTTGCCGGTGGAAAAGCTAAAGACTTTAAGGGGACATTAAGAAAGTTAATAAATTATTTAAAACCATATAGGCTATCTATAATTATTGTATTAATTTTTGCAATTGGTAGTGCTGCTTTTTCGATAATTGGACCAAAGATTTTAGGAAAAGCAACTACTAAATTATTTGAAGGTCTAATAAGTAAAATATCTGGAACAACTGATGCTGGAATAGATTTTACTTATATAGGTAAAATTATATCTTTATTATTAGTATTATATGTAATTAGTGCAGTATTTTCATTTATTCAAGTATTCATTATGTCAGGTATTGCACAAAAAGTTTCATATAAATTAAGAAAAGAAATATCTTTGAAAATTAATAAAATGCCACTAAAATACTTTGATAAAATGACTCATGGAGAAGTTTTATCTAGAGTAACTAATGATGTAGATACTGTAAGCAATACATTAAATCAAAGTTTATCTCAAGTATTTACATCTATTACAACATTAATTGGTGTACTTATAATGATGCTGTCTATAAGTGTTACAATGACATTAGCAGCTATAATAGTAGTTCCTTTATCAGGACTTCTTATATCACTTGTAGTAAAAAAATCACAAAAGTACTTTAAAGAACAACAAACATTTTTAGGTCATGTTAATGGACATGTAGAAGAAATATATAGTGGACATAATATAATGAAGGCATTTAACGGAGAAAATAAAGCGGTTGAAGAATTTGAAGAAATAAATAATACTTTATATAATTCAGCTTGGAAATCTCAATTCTTATCCGGAATGATGATGCCTATAATGACTTTTATAGGTAATATAGGTTATGTTATTGTTACAATATTAGGTGGATATTTAACTGTTAAAAATCGTATTGAAGTTGGTGATATTCAATCATTTATTCAATATATAAGATCATTTAATCAACCTATAGCACAAGCGGCTCAAATAGCTAATGTACTTCAATCAACAGCAGCTGCTGCTGAAAGAGTATTTGAATTCTTAGAAGAAGAGGAAGAACTAGATGATGCTGTAACTCCAATAAATATTGATAAAATAAAAGGGGAAGTTACATTTAAAAATGTTCACTTTGGCTATAATGAAGATAAAATTATAATTAATAATTTTTCAAGTAAAATAAAACCTGGTCAAAGAATAGCTATAGTAGGACCTACTGGTGCTGGTAAGACAACAATTGTAAAACTTTTAATGAGGTTTTATGAGTTAAATGGTGGAGAAATATTGCTAGATAACTATAATATAAATGACTTTACAAGAAGAGATCTTAGAAAGATATTTGGGATGGTTCTTCAAGATACATGGTTATTTAATGGATCTATTATGGAAAATATAAGATATGGTAAACTTAATGCAAGTGATGAAGAAGTTATTGAAGCTGCAAAAGCCGCACATGTTCATCATTTTGTAAAAACTCTTCCTGATGGATATAATATGGAGTTAAATGAAGATGCAGGCAATGTCTCTCAAGGACAAAAGCAATTACTAACAATTGCTCGTGCTATATTAGCTGATCCAAAGATATTAATATTAGATGAAGCTACAAGTTCTGTTGATACAAGAACGGAAGTATTGATACAAAAAGCTATGGATAATTTAATGAAGGGAAGAACTAGTTTTATAATAGCTCATAGATTATCTACAATAAGAGATGCTGATTTAATTCTTGTTATGAAGGACGGAGATATAGTTGAACAAGGTACTCATATTGAATTATTAAGTAAAAATGGTTTCTATGCAAACTTATATAATAGTCAGTTTGAAAATAACACACAAGTATCTTAATAAAAAATAGATGGTTAGAATTTTTCTAGCCATCTATTTTTATGTATATAATTTAATAAATGCTTTGGGTTTAATTTGGTAAAACATCAAGTAAAAATAATAGTAAAATAATTAGTAAAATTCAAGTAAAAATAATTGAATTTTTTTTCTATATATGATATTATAATAATGAAAATAATTACAGAAAATTTATTGGGAGTGATAATATGAGAGATAAAATAAATTCTATTTTTAAAAAAGCTTTTGGTAATAATAATGAAACAAGAACATTCTTTTCACCAGGAAGAGTTAATTTAATTGGAGAGCACACGGATTATAATGGAGGAAATGTTTTTCCGTGTGCATTAAGTTTTGGAACTTATGGTGTAATAAGATTAAGAGAAGATAATAAAGTTAGAATGTACTCAGGAAATTTTGAAGAAATAGGAATTATAGAATTTTCTTTAGAAGATATTAAGTATAAGGCTGAAGATAATTGGGTAAATTACCCTAAGGGTGTAATTGATGTAATGAAAAAACATGGATATAATATAAATAGAGGTTTTGAAATAGCTGTTTATGGAAATATACCAAATGGTGCAGGACTATCCTCTTCAGCATCATTAGAATTATTAATTGCAGTTATGATGGATAGCTTATTTAAATTTAATATAGATAGAGTGGAGTTAGTTAAAATTTCTCAAGAGGCAGAAAATAAGTTTGTTGGTGTAAACTGTGGTATTATGGACCAATTTGCAATTGGTATGGGAAAAGAAAATAATGCTATTTTATTAGATTGTAATACATTAAAATATACTTACTGTCCAATAGAATTAAAAGATGAGGTTTTAATAATAGCTAATACAAATAAAAGAAGAGGATTAGCTGATTCTAAATATAATGAACGTAGAAGTGAATGTGAAAAAGCTTTAGAAGAACTAAAATGTAAACTAGATATTACAGCTTTAGGAGAACTTTCAATAAATGATTTTGAAGAAAATAAATATTTAATAAAAGATGATATAAGAATTAAAAGAGCAAAACATGCTGTATATGAAAATCAAAGAACTTTAATGGCTAAGGAAGCTTTAGGTAATAATGATTTAGTTAAATTTGGTAAGCTTATGAATGAATCACATATATCTTTGCGAGATGATTATGAAGTAACAGGTATAGAGTTGGATACTTTAGTAGAATTAGCTTGGAAACATGAAGGTGTTTTAGGTGCTAGAATGACTGGTGCAGGATTTGGTGGATGTACTGTAGCTTTAGTAAAAAAAGATAATGCTGATGATTTTATAAAAAATGTTGGACAAGGTTATAAAGAAAAAATAGGATATGAAGCTAGTTTCTATATTGCTAATATTGGCAATGGAACTAGAGAAATTTAGGAGGTATTAATATGATTTTAGTTTGTGGTGGAGCAGGATATATTGGAAGTCATGCTGTATATCAATTAATAGAAAGAGGAGAAAATGTTGTTGTTGTAGATAACTTAGAAACAGGACATATAGAAGCAGTTAATCCTAAAGCTAAGTTCTATAATGTAGATATAAGAAATGAAGAAGAATTAGATAAAGTTTTCAAAGAAAATAATATTACAGAAGTAATACATTTTGCAGCTAATTCTTTAGTTGGAGAAAGTATGACTAATCCCTTAAAATATTATAATAATAATGTTCATGGAACTGAAGTATTATTAAAAGTTATGGTAGCAAATGATGTGAAAAAAATAGTATTTTCTTCAACAGCTGCAACGTATGGAGAAGCTACTAAGATGCCAATAGTTGAAACAGATAAAACTGAACCAACTAATGCTTATGGGGAAACTAAACTTGCTATGGAAAAAATGATGAAATGGGCTGATATTGCTCATGGAGTAAAATATGTTTCACTTAGATATTTTAATGTTGCTGGTGCTCATGTTACAGGAAGCATAGGTGAAGACCATAGTCCAGAAACTCATTTAATACCATTAATTCTACAAGTTCCTCTAGGAAAGAGAGATTTTATATCGATTTTTGGTGATGATTATGATACAGAAGATGGAACTTGTATTAGAGATTATATTCATGTAATAGACTTAGCTAATGCTCACATTTTAGCAATTGATTATTTAAGAAAAGGTAATAATAGTGATATATTTAATTTAGGAAATGGTAATGGATTTTCTGTAAAAGAAATGATTGACGCAGCTAGAAAAGTAACAGGTCATGAAATACCAGCAAAGATTTGTGAAAGAAGAGCTGGGGATCCTGCTAGATTAATTGCATCTGCTGAAAAAGCTAGAAAAACTTTAAATTGGGAAGCTAAATATGATAATGTAGAAGATATTATAGCCTCAGCATGGAATTGGCATAAAAATAATCCAAATGGTTTTAATAAGTAAGTAGGTGAGGTCATGAGTATTTATAGAGAAATCAAAAGATTAATTAATTATGGATTACAAAATAACCTATTTGAAATAGAAGATGAAATTTATATAAGAAATAAAATATTAGATATTTTAAATATAGATGAATATGAAGATATTTGTATAGAAGATGAAAATCTAAGTACACCAACAGAAATTTTAAATAATCTTTTAAACTATGCCTATGAAAATAAAGTTTTAGAATCTAATACTCCAATATATAGAGATTTATTAGATACAAAAATTATGGATGCATTAATGCCAAGACCATCTGAGGTTATTAAAAATTTCTATAATAAATATGAAAATTCAAAAGTGGATGCAACTAATTATTTCTATAAAATTAGTAAAGCTTGTGATTATGTAAGAACTGATAGAATTGCACAAAATTTAGTATGGAAGACATCAACAGAATATGGTGATTTAGATATTACTATTAACTTATCTAAGCCGGAGAAGGATCCTAAGGCAATTGCAGCTGCAAAGAATCTACCACCTGCTAAATATCCTAAATGTCTTTTATGTAAGGAAAATGAAGGTTATAGAGGTAGAATTAATCACCCTGCAAGACAAAACCTAAGAATAATACCAATAGAACTAAAGAATGATAAGTGGTTTCTTCAATATTCACCTTATGCATATTATAATGAACATTGTATAATATTTGCTGGTGATCATATTCCTATGAAAATAACAAAATCTACTTTTGATAGGAATTTAGAGTTTGTAGAAAAATTTCCTCATTATTTTGTGGGATCTAATGCAGATTTACCTATAGTTGGAGGATCTATATTAACTCATGATCATTATCAAGGTGGAAACTATGAATTTGCTATGGATAAAGCTAGTGATTATATAAAATTTAGAATAGAAAAATATAAAGATATAGATTTATCAATAGTAAAATGGCCCTTAACAGTAGTTAGATTAAAAGGGAAAAATAGATTCGATTTAAGTGAACTAGCAGAAAGTATATTAAATCATTGGAGAAATTATACTGATTCTGAAGTTGATGTATATGCATGTACTGGTGATACTCCTCATAATACTATAACTCCTATATCAAGAAGAGATGGTGATTATTATATATTAGACTTGGTTCTTAGAAATAATAGAACTAATGAAAAGTATCCAGATGGAATATTCCATCCACATGAAGAACTTCATAATATAAAGAAAGAGAATATAGGGTTAATAGAGGTATTAGGATTAGCTGTATTACCTGCTAGATTAAAAGAGGAATTAGAAAGTATTAAAAAAGCATTAATAAATAAAGAAGAAAATATCGATAATTATAATGATATTAGTATTCATGCAAATTGGTATAAAGAAATATTAAATAATAATAAGGATATTAATATATCAAATGTTGATAAGATAATAGAAAATGAAGTCGGAAATGTATTTAAAAAAGTATTAGAACATTGTGGTGTATTTAAATGGGATAGCAGTGGAAAAAATGCAATGGAAAAATATATTGAAAGCTTAAAGAAATCAATAGTTTAAGTTTCTAAATTTATTCTAAAGATAATAATATAATTATATTATTATCTTTAGATGTAAAATTAAAGCTTTAAGTTAAAACTCCAAAGGGAGTTTTATTTATTATTTATATTTTTTCCTAAATATATAATTAAAATTTAAGAAGGTGGTGATTAAAATGGCAACTATTAAAGATATAGCAAAAGCTGCTGAAGTATCTATTTCTACAGTTTCTAGAATACTTAATTTAGATAAAACACTAAATGTTTCAGAAGATACAAGAAAGCGTGTATTAAGTATTGCAGAAGAAATGAACTATGTAACTATAAAAGAAAGAAAAGGTAAAGTGAGTAATTATACAATCGGAATAGTTTGTTCTTTTACAGAAACAAAGGAATTAAGTGATCCATATTTCTTATCTATAAGAATGGCAATTGAAAAAAGATGTTTAGAAGAAAATATAGGTTTCAAATCCTTATATTTAAGTAAAATTTTCAATGATGATCTTTATAATTATAAAGATTTAAATGGAATAATTGCTATTGGTATTTTTCAAAAAGATGAGATTTTGAAACTTAAAGATTTATCTGAAAATATTGTATTTATAGATTCTTCACCTGAAGAATGGGAGTTTGATTCTGTAGTAGTAGATTTAAAATATGGTGCAAAAAAATCATTAGATTATTTATATAGTCTAGGACATAAAAATATAGGATATATTGGGGCAAAGGTAACACCTCATAATAGTAATGATGGATTAGAATTAATAAATTATAGAGAACTAACATATATAGAGTTTATGAATAAAATTAATAATTTAAAAGAAGAATGGATATTTAAGGGGAATTTCACTCCAGAAGATGGTTATGCTTTAATGAAAAAAGCATTAACTTTAAAAGAAATACCTTCAGCATTTTTCATAGCAAGTGATCCTATGGCAATTGGAGCATATAAAGCAATTCAAGAAGCAGGCTATACAATCCCAGAGGATATAAGTATAGTTGGATTTGATGATATCCCAACAGCACAATATTTATCACCATCATTAACTACGGTGAAAGTATATACTGATTTTATGGGAGAAACTGCTTTTAATGTTCTTATGGAAAGAATAAAGGATGAAAGATTATTAAGTAAAAAGGTTGTTTTACCGGTTAATTTAGTTATAAGAGATAGTTGTAAATCAATATAATATTATTACAAATATGGAGGATAAATTATAAATAAAATAATGTCCTTCCTTCAGTTTGCAAAGAGATGAACATTGTATTAGGTTGACTTGGAGCGCATGCGACGGAGCAAGGAATATAATGTTTATCTTTTTTTTATTTTTAATATTTATTCCATTATTTAACCAACATCTAAATAGCTAATAAACCCTAAATAGTATTGATATAAAAAATCCATTTAATTATAATATAACTGAAAAAGAAAATCAAAAAATGTCTAATAAGAAAAATATAATATATTATATGGAGAGGTATTAATTTTGATAAAAAGAGATGAGTTGAAAAATGAAAAAAATAGCTTTATAGAATTTAAAGATGTTAAAAAAACTTATAAAATGGGCGAAGTAGATATAGATGCGTTAAGAGGAGTATCTTTTAGCATAGAAAAAGGCGAAATAGTAATTATTGCTGGAACTAGTGGAGCAGGTAAAAGTACAATTTTAAATATTCTAGGTGGAATGGATACACTTACAAGTGGAAAGATAGTAGTAGATAACAATATTATTAGTAATTATTCTGAGAAGGAATTAATTTCATATAGACGTTTTGATATTGGATTCGTTTTTCAATTTTACAATTTAGTACAAAACCTTACTGCTTTAGAAAATGTAGAGTTAGCTACTCAAATTTGTAAAAATCCATTAAATCCTTCAGAGGTTTTAGACGCTGTTGGTTTAGAAAACAGAAAGTATAACTTTCCAGCTCAATTATCTGGAGGAGAACAACAAAGAGTAGCTATAGCAAGAGCGCTTGCTAAAAATCCTAAATTGCTTCTTTGTGATGAACCAACAGGTGCATTAGATTATAATACTGGTAAGTCAATACTGAAATTATTACAAGATACTGCAAGGAAATATGGCATGACTGTTGTTATTATTACTCATAATCTTGCAATTACTCCTATGGGAGATAAAATAATTAAAGTTAAAAATGGTATGATTGAAAGTGTTACTTTAAATGAAAATCCCCTTCCAATAGAAAGGATTGAATGGTAATATGAAAAATGCATTTTTAAAAGATGTACTAAGAGATATAAAAAAATCTAAAGGGAGATTTTTTTCTATTTTTGCAATTATTACATTAGGGGTAGCATTTTTTTCAGGAATAAAAGTTGCTCCTATAGATATGAAAAGAACTGCAGATAAATATTATGATGATTATAACTTTATGGATTTAACATTATATTCTACATTAGGTTTTAATGATGAAGATATTTCCGAAATAAAAAAAGTTGACAATGTAGAAGATGTTTTTGCAACTTATTCATTAGATACAGTTACTAAGATAGGTACTTCAGAACATGTTATTAAAGTTATGGGGATACCATTAGATACTGATAATTACGTTAATAAATATAAATTGATTGAAGGTAGATTACCTGAAAAAGAAAATGAATGTGTTTTAGAGTGGAGTAAAATAGAAAATCTAAATTTATCTATTGGTGACACAATAAAATTGGAATCAGGAACTAATGATGAAATTAGTGACAGTTTAGAAAATATAGAGTATGAAATAGTTGGAAAAGTACAAACTCCATACTATTTATCATATGAAAAAGGTACATCAAACATAGGTAATGGAAAAGTTTCTAGTTATATTGTAATTCCAATAAATAATTTTAAAATACCTGCATATACTGAAGTTTATTTAACAATAAATGATTCAAAATCCTATAATAGTTATTCAGATGAATATTTTGACCTTGTAGAAGACGTTCAATTAGATTTAGAAGCTTTAGGAAGTGAAAGAGCTAGTTTAAGGTACGATGAAATTTTAAATGAAGCTAATAAAAAACTAAATGAAAGTAAAGCTGAATTAAATAAGCAAAAAGATTTAGGAGAAGAAAAACTAAAAGAAGCTAAAAAACAAATAGAAACTTCTGAAAAGACTATTGAAAATGCAGAAGCTGAATTATTAAGAAAAGAAACAGATTATAAACTTCAAATTATTCAATCTGAAAATGAAATAGCTTTAGCCCAATATAAAATAGATAATGGTAAATCTCAATTGGAATCAGCTAAATTGACATTAAATCAAGAAAAAGAGAATGCAGAAAATATAATAAAAACAGCTAATGAATCATTACTCACATTAGAAAATACTAAAAATGACATAGATAATAAAATAAATGAAAAGAAAAATGAACTAAAAGATCCTAATTTAACTCAAATACAAAAAGATTTAATTGAAAGTGAATTAAATTCTTTATATAAAACAAGGAATGAAATAAATAGTGGTATTACTTATATAAATGAACAAATTAAATCAGCAAAGGATAAAATTACAAATGCTGAAAATGAAATATATAATAAAGAAAGCGAGCTTAATAATGCTCAAGCCTTATTAGATGAAAATAAGAAAAAGTTAGAGCTTGGTAAAATAGAGGCAGAGAGTCAATTTGAAAATGTTAAACTTGAATTGGAAAATGGAAAAATAGATTTAGAAAAAGGTAAATTAGAATATGAAGAATCTATAGAGAAGTTCAATAAAGAAATTGCATCTGCTGAATCAAAATTAAATAATGCACAAAATGAAATTAATTCTATTGCTGAACCTAGTTGGTATGTATTAGATAGAAATAGTCAATATTCATATGTTGATTATAAAAATAATGCAGATAGTATTGATAAATTAGCTAAGGTATTTCCTTTATTTTTCTTTTTAGTAGCTGCTCTAGTATGCTTAACTACAATGACAAGAATGGTAGATGAACAAAGAATAAATATTGGTACTTTAAAAGGACTTGGATATTCAAAATATAAAATAGCTTCTAAATATATAGTTTACTCCTTTACAGCAAGCTTCTTAGGAAGTATTTTTGGACTTATTATTGGATACACTATTTTTCCAATAGTAGTATTTGATGCTTATGGAATAATGTATTCATTACCAAGAGTAGAATTAGAATTTAACGTTCCTATAGCGTTATCGATAACATTAGTTTCTGTTTTAGTTACTACGTTATCTTCGGTATTAGCTTGTTATAAAGAATTATTAGAAACTCCTTCAACTCTTATGAGACCGAAGGCACCAAAAGAAGGAAAAAGAATTTTTATTGAAAGAATTGATTTTATATGGAATAAATTGAGTTTTATAGGTAAAGTAACTGTAAGAAATATATTTAGATATAAAAAAAGGTTCTTAATGACCGTTTTTGGAATTGCTGGATGTACTGCATTAATAGTAACAGGTTTTGGAATAAAGGATTCTATTAAGACCATTGTTGATAAACAATTTGGAAAAGTTTTTAATTATGATTTAACTATAAATATAGATAAAGATGCTAGTAATATTGAAAAGAAAGAATTAGAAGATAACTTAAATACTTTACAAGAAATAGATAAATTTCTTATGATTTCTTCTGAAAATGGTAAAATAAAAGGTGATAATACTGAGAAAGATATTAACATAATAGTTCCTGAGGATATATCTAGAATTAGTGAATTTGTTAATTTTATTAATAGAACTAATAAAGATAAATATAAATTAAATGATAATGGAGTTATTATATCTGAAAAAGCTGCAAAGCAATCCAAAGTTAAAATTGGAGATGAAGTAAAAATAAAAGTAAACAATAAAGAATATTCTTTAAAAGTTTCTGGAATAACAGAGAATTATACTTTTAATTATGTATATATATCTCCTAAGTATTATAAAGAAATTTTTGATAAAGAACCGATATATAATTCAATTATTGCTAATACAAACAGTTTACAAAATGAAAGTAATTTTTCTATGAAATTAATGGAGAATTCAATTGTAAAAGGAGTATCATTTAATACTAGTATTAGAGAAAATTTTGATAACATGATAAAAAGTTTAAATTACGTTATCATAGTAATAATTGTTTCAGCTGGAACTTTAGCATTTGTTGTTTTATATAATCTTACAAATGTAAATATCAGTGAAAGAATAAGAGAGATTGCAACAATAAAGGTTCTCGGTTTTTATGATAAAGAAGTTTCTGCTTATATTTATAGAGAAAATATTTTCCTAACCATATTTGGAATATTACTTGGTGAGGTATTAGGTGTATTTCTTCATAGATTTATTATGGTAACTGTAGAGATTGATAATATAATGTTTGGTAGAAATATAGATTTTCCTAGCTTTATATTTTCAGCAATACTAACACTTATATTTGCTATATTAGTCAATAGTGTTATGTATTATAAATTAAAAAAAGTAAAGATGGTTGAATCATTAAAATCTGTTGATTAATCTTAAAATAGACTACTTAGTAATTAGGTAGTCTATTTTGTTTTTAGAACAAAAGAGAAATTAAAGTATATAATGTATTGAATAATAATCATAGGAGAAAACAATGGCATATAGCGAGATTTATAAAAAAATTGGTTTGGAAAGAGAAATATATAGGTTACAAAAACAAGCATATTTTGGTTCTGATAGAGAAATAAAAATGTTAAGAAACTTAGGTGTAGAAGATAACAAATTATTACTAGAAATTGGTAGTGGTCCAGGCTACTATACGAAAGTATTATTAGATGCTTTTAAAAATACAGAAATTATATCCTTAGATAATGATGAAGCTTTACTTAGCTTTGCATATAAAATGTTAAATGATAAAAATGATAATTATGGAAATAGAGTTAGGTTTATAAATGATGATATTATCAAAAGTTCTCTTAAAGATAATTATTTTGATGTAGTTATAGCTAGATTTGTATTTCAACATTTAAGTGATCCAGTTAAAGCTCTTAAAGAGATATATAGAGTTTTAAAACCAGGTGGAAAAGTTATTATTATTGATGTAGATAGTGAACTCTGGGGATTAACCTATCCTAAAAATAATTTAATTAATCAATTAAATTCTAACTTATCTAAATTTCAATCTTCATTAAATGGTAATAGAGAAATAGGGCGAAGTTTATTAACTTTTATGAAATTATTAAACTTTAAAAACTTAAATATTGAAACAGTTATAAATCATAGCGATATCTTAGGGAAAGAAAACTTTAAATATAATATTGATAAAGCATTAGAAATAGATCCTAGAATGAGTAGTATTTTAAAAGAATATAATGACTTTTTTAACTTAAGTTATTCATCTATAATGATTTTAAAACTTTTCTTTTATGGAGAGAAGCCGGTTTAAGCTGAATTTTAAGAAGTGGATAAAACCACTTCTTTTTGTTATAATAAAAGAATATTGTTTTTAAGGTGAGGAGTATGTTGAAAAAAGAATTACTAGAAAAAATTAAGAAAAATATATCAAGTAAAAATGATGTATCAGCAAAGAAAATCTTAAAAGAAGATGCAATTTCTTCTTTTAAATTTAATTTTGATGATGGTTTAATATATATAAAGTCTACTATATTATCAGATGATTTTTATAGCGAATATAATAATGAAATAGAGTTAGAGGTAAAAAGTAAGTCTATAGTATCTACATATTGTACATGCGAAGATTTTGAAAAAAATGAATTTCGTAAAGAAAATTATTGTTGTAAACATCTAATAGCTACATATTATAAGTTTTTAGAGGAATTAGACAGTGACAATAATATTATTAAAAAATTTGGAGATTCTCTAGAAAATAAACCTATTTTTAAAGCTAGAGATAATATTTTAGATTTATTATTACAGGAAGAAAATAAAGACGAAATAAAGATGGAGGCTTATGTAAGTAGAATAGGTATAAAAAATAAATTAACTGTGGAATTTAAGGTTGGATTAAAGGGTTTATCATCAAACAAATTATATGTTGTTAAGGATATAAATCAGCTTTTAATATCAATTTATAATAAAATACCTATTAAATATGGTAAAGATTTTACTTTTAATTTAAGAGAGCAGCGATTTGGATTAAAAGAAAGTAAAATAATTAGATTTATAGAAAAGGTAAAAGCTGTTGAAGATTTACAATTAAATTTTGTAAGACGTCAAGATAAGTTTATAGATGGTAAAAGTCTTATAATACCTGACTTTTTAATAAGAGAATTCTTTGATACAGTTTCTAAAAATAGAGTATACTTATATGAAGGCTTTTTCTATAGACCAGTAGAAACAGAAGTAATATATAATAAACCTAATTTACAGTTTAATTTAAAGGAATTAAGTAATGAATATTTATTGTCATTAGATGACGGTATTCCAGAAGCTTTAGATAAAAATAAAACAGTATTTTTATATGGAAGTAGCATTTATTTACCGAGTTTTAATTATTGTCATGATATTTCAAATTATCTTGAAGCTTTTAAAGATAGTAATTATATAGAATTAGATAAAAATGATGAATTTAGAATTTTATCAAGCTTACTACCTAAGTTATATACTTTATCTGATTATGTAAATATAAATAAGTCAATTAGAGATAAAGTGGTTAAAGAAAATGTAAACTTTTGTTTTTATTTTGATAAAATTAATAAAGATATAACTTTAGTTTTAAAAGTAAAATACGGTGTTCATGAGTTTAATATTTTTCATGAATATAAAGATAAAATTATTTATAGAGATTTAAATAAAGAAGGTGAAGTTATATCAACTTTACGATCTTTAGGATTTGAAGCTTCTGGAGATAGGTTTTATTTATTATTAGGAGATGACTATATCTTTAATTTCTTTAAAAATGACATAGATAAGCTTCAAAATATAGGTGATGTTTTTTATTCGGAAAACTTTAAAATTATTAGGAAAATTAACAGTAAAAATATAGTTGGTCAAATACAATCTGGCAAATATGATTATTTTGAATTAAATTTTAATATAGATAATCTACCTAAAGAAGAAATTAAAAACATATTATTTGCATTTAAGGATAATCTAAAGTATTTTAAGTTAAAAACAGGTGAATATATAGATCTCGAAGAAATAGAACTTAAAAACTTTTTAAATTTATTAGATGTATTATCAGTTAATGATGATTTTGAAGATAATAAAATAATATTTAATAAAAATAAAGCTATATTTATAGATGATTTTATTAAAGAGAAAAGTATAAGGTATATTAAAGGTAAAAATGAATTAACTAAAATACAAAAGAAACTTAAAGAAGTAAAAAAAATTAACTTTAAGGAACCATTAACGCTAAATGCTAGTTTAAGAGAATATCAAAAAGAAGGTTATAATTGGCTTAAAACAATGGATTATTTAGGTTTTGGTGGTATATTAGGGGATGAAATGGGACTAGGTAAAACTATACAAGCAATTACTTTTATTTTATCAAATTTACCATCTAAAACTTTAATAGTAGCTCCAACTTCTTTAATTTATAATTGGAGTAGTGAAATTGAAAAATTTGCTCCAAGCATTAAATTAGCAGTAGTTAATGGATCTAAAGATGATAGAGTTAAGATATTAAATAATATACAAAATTATGATGTTATTATAACAACCTATAATATACTAAAAAGAGATTTAGACTTATATGAAAATATAGAGTTTGATTATTGTTTTATAGACGAAGCACAATATATAAAAAATAGCAGCTCTCAAAATGCAACATCAGTAAAAAAGGTTAAAGCAAATAGAAAATTTGCTTTAACAGGAACTCCGATTGAAAACTCTGTTATGGAATTATGGTCAATATTTGATTTTATTATGCCTGAATATTTATTTGATGAAAATAGTTTTAGTGTTAGATATTATAAAAAATTACATGAATCTAATGAAGTGCTAGAAGAATTAAATAAATTAATAAAACCATTTATTTTAAGAAGGTATAAAAAGGATGTTATAAAGGAATTACCTTTAAAAATAGAAAAGAAACTTTTAGTATCTATGTCTGAAGAGCAAGAAAAGATATATAATGTATATTCTGATTATGCAAAGAAATTAATAGAAAAAAAAGTTAAAGATGATGAATTAAAGAATAGTAAAATTGAAATATTATCATATATAACAAAACTAAGACAAATATGCTTAGATCCATCAGTTTTAGTAAATGATTATATAGGAAGCAGTGGTAAGATAGATTCATTAGTAGAGTTATTAAATCAAGGAATAGAAGAGGGACATAAAATACTTGTATTTTCTCAGTTTACATCAGTACTAAGAAATATTTCAAAAAGATTAGTAAATGAAAATATATCCTATAGCTATTTAGATGGCAGTATTCCTTCAGAGAAGAGAATTCAACTAATAAATGAGTTTAATAACGGTAATAACTCTGTCTTCTTAATTAGTTTAAAAGCTGGAGGAACTGGTTTAAATTTAACTTCTGCAGATATAGTAATTCACTTTGACCCTTGGTGGAATCCGGCAGTAGAAGATCAAGCTACAGATAGAGCACATAGATTTGGACAAAAGAACATAGTAGAAGTTATAAAACTAATTTCAAAAAATACTATAGAAGAAAAAATTGTAGAGCTACAAGATGAGAAAAGAAAGCTAATAGAGAAGATACTAGATAATAGTATGGAAAATTCAAATGTGAATTCATTAAGTGATGAAGATATTATAAGCTTATTTTCAATTTAATAAAGATAAGTATAGAAAATCAAGGAGCTGCTTTGTGGTAGCTCCTTAATTTTCTATCTAATATATACTTGAATACATTTTAAGTCAGTATTAAAATTAGTATATAAATTTAATAATAAATGTGAGGATGAAAATGAAAGTAAGAACACCAGATTATTTCAATGAATTTCAATGTATAGCTGATAAGTGTGAAGATACTTGTTGTGCTGGATGGGGTATAGTTATAGATAATGATAGCTATAAAAAATATTTATCTATTGAAGGTAACTTTGGAGAAGAATTAAGAAATAAGATAATAAATGAAGAGGGTGAAAATCTATTTCTTCTAAATGGTGATAGATGTTCTTTTTTAAATGAAAATAATTTATGTGATATATATAAGGAGCTAGGCTCAAATGGACTATGCTACACGTGCAGGCAGTATCCAAGATACTTGGAGGAGTTTGGTAATTTACGTGAGATTGGAATATCTTTATCTTGTCCCGAAGCAGCTAGAATAATCTTACGAAGAAAAGATAAAGTAGAATTTGAACTTATAGAGAATGATGAAGAGGTTAGTAGTTATAATGATATAAATCCTAATATTTATATCAATCTTATGCAGTGTAGAAAGATTGTTTTTAATATATTACAAGATAGAGAGATAGATTTAAAATATAGATGTGCTTTGATACTTAACTTTATAAATGAAGTTCAAGAAAAAATAGATAATAATGATATTAATTCAATTAAGGATATTAAGGATAAGTATATAAATAAAGAATATTTATCTGATATTATTAGTTCATTTAAAATGTTTAATAATAAATCAGAGGAAAAATACTTAAATATTTATAAAGTTATTAATACATTTAAAGATTTAAAGCATATAAAACCAAATGATATATTAGGATTAGAAAATTCATTAAGATACTTTTGGCGAAATGAAGAAGATATTAATATTTACTCATCTCTTAATATAGATTTTAATAGATATTATATAGAAAATGAATATAAGTTTGAACAAATTCTTGTTTATTATATATATAGATACTTTATGAAAGCTGTTTTTGATTATGATGTATTAGCAAAGGTTAAATTTGCTTTAATTAGCTTTATAATAATTAAAGAATTATCTGTAATACGTTATTTTGAAAATAAGGAATTTCTAGATGAAGATATAGTGGATATAGCTCATATCTATTCAAAGGATATAGAACATTTAGAGGAAAATGTAGAAGTTTTACAAGAATTATTTGAGACTAATAGTGAGTTTACAATTGAAAACTTTATTATAAATTTAATTAATTGCTAAATATTATATAAATGAATAAGAATTTTTATGTAGTTTTTAGCTTAAAAGGATATATATTATATTACTACCCATTAAATTTTAGGCGGTAGATATGGATATAGTATGTATCCTTTTTATAGTTAAAGTTATTACTTTTTATTGTTCTAACTTTATAGTATAATAGTCATAAAACCTTATATTTCAAGGTTTATACATAAATTTAATTTGTGAGGTATAAAGAATATGTTAACTCCAATGATGAGACAATATTTTGAGATAAAAGAAAATTATAAGGATTGTATCTTATTTTTTAGATTAGGTGATTTTTATGAAATGTTCTTTGAAGATGCTAAAATAGCTTCAAGAGAATTAGAACTTGTTCTTACAGGGAGAGATTGTGGATTAGAAGAAAGAGCTCCAATGTGTGGTATTCCCTTTCATGCAGCCTCTTCATATATAGCAAGATTAGTTAATAAGGGATATAAAGTTGCTATAGGTGAACAAGTAGAAGATCCATCGGTCGCAAAAGGAATTGTAAAAAGAGATGTTATAAAGGTTATTACGCCAGGTACTTTTATTGAATCCTCTGAAGACAATGAATATAAAAACACATATTTAATGTGTATTATTGAGGAAAATGGTAGTTTTGGTGTTGCAATATCAGATATATCAACTGGAGAGTTTAAAGTTACATCCTTTAACTCTATTAAATCAACATTATTAGATGAAATAACAAAGGTTAATCCTAAGGAAATATTAGTAGACGAAAAGATTAATGAGAGTATTTTAGAGGAAATATCTACAGTTTCACAAGCTTTGATTACTAAAAGGAATTTATCAAAGGAAATTTGTAATGAAGATGAGCTTATTAATAAGTTCTCAGAGGTTTGCATAGTAAATTTAAATGATTTATCTAAGAAAGTTTCTGGAGCTTTACTTAAATATATTTATGATACTCAAAAAATGAATTTAACTAATATAAATCTTTTAGAATATTACGATATAGTAAATTATATGACTATAGATGGAAATTCTAGAAGAAATCTAGAACTTACAGAAAGTTTAAAAGAAAAATCAAAAAAAGGTAGCTTAATTTGGGTTTTAGATAAAACAGCCACATCTATGGGAGGAAGAGCTATTAGAAAATGGATAGAAGAACCTCTTATAGTGAAAAAAGAAATTGAAAAAAGACTAGAAGGTGTAGAAGAACTATTTAATAATGGTTACTTTAATGAAGACTTAAGATTATTACTTAAAGAAATATATGATATAGAAAGAATAGTTGGTAAGATTTCTAATAAAAATGTAA
This sequence comes from Clostridium gallinarum, assembly GCF_014836325.1. Taxonomy (GTDB): domain Bacteria; phylum Bacillota; class Clostridia; order Clostridiales; family Clostridiaceae; genus Clostridium; species Clostridium gallinarum. The sequence continues at coordinate 9,898 of NZ_JACSQZ010000030.1, read as the reverse complement.
ATGCTAAGGATTTAATTTCTCTTAGAAATTCCATAGATAAGCTTCCAGGTATAAAGGCTCATTTATCTAAATCAAATTCTAACATATTAAAAGAGTGGTTTAACGAATTAGATGAATTAATTGATGTTAAAACTCTTTTATCTAATTCTATATTAGATGATCCATCTATATCTGTTAAAGAAGGAAATATAATAAGGGATGGATATAATGAAGAAGTAGATAGTTTAAGAACAGCTAAGCTTCATGGTAAGGAGTGGATAGCAGCATTAGAAAATAGAGAAAGAGAGTTTACTGGAATTAAATCTTTAAAGGTAGGTTATAATAAGGTATTTGGATATTATATAGAAATATCTAAAGCTAATTACTCTTCTATACCAGAAGGAAGATACATAAGAAAGCAAACTTTAGCTAACGCTGAAAGATTCATCACTCAAGAGTTAAAAGAAATGGAAGATAAGATATTAGGTGCTGAAGAAAAACTAATATCATTAGAATATAATTTATTTGTTGAAATTAGAGAAGCTATTGAAAAAGAAATTCCAAGACTTAAACAAAGTGCTAGAATAATAGGGAATTTAGATGCATTATCAACACTAGCATTAATAGCTTTAGAAAATGATTATGTAAAGCCTTCTATAAATGAAGAAGGTATTATAGATATAAAAGAAGGTAGACATCCAGTAGTAGAAAAAGTTATTGGTAATGGTGAATTTGTATCTAACGATACAAAACTTAACACTAAAGATAATAGACTGTTATTAATCACAGGTCCTAATATGGCTGGTAAGTCTACTTATATGAGGCAAGTAGCTTTAATTACATTAATGGCTCAAATAGGATCATTTGTTCCTGCAAAAGAAGCTAATATATCAGTTTGTGATAAGATATTTACTAGAATAGGTGCTTCTGATGATTTAGCTGGTGGTAAGTCTACTTTTATGGTAGAAATGTGGGAAGTATCTAATATTTTAAAAAATGCTACTTCAAAGAGTTTAGTTTTATTAGATGAAGTTGGTAGAGGAACTTCAACTTATGATGGTCTTAGTATAGCTTGGTCTGTTATAGAGTATATATCTAATAATAAAAATCTTAAATGTAAAACTTTATTTGCTACTCACTATCATGAGCTTACTAAGTTAGAAGGAAATATAGAGGGAGTTAAAAATTATTCAGTTGCAGTCTCAGAAGTAGATGATAATATAATCTTTTTAAGAAAAATAATAGAGGGTGGAGCTGATCAATCTTACGGGATAGAGGTTGCAAAGCTTGCTGGTTTGCCAAAGGATGTTATTGACAGAGCTAAAGAAATACTATCTTCTCTTGAAAATAGCAATAATGATAATCATGTTGAAATAATTAAGGAAGTTGCTGCAGAAAAAGAAGAAAAACCTAAAAATAAAAAAAGTGTTTTTAAAGAAGAAAATTATCAATTAGATTTTGGCTCTATTGAGAAAGATAATTTAATTAATACTATAGCTAATTTAGATATTATGTCATTAACTCCAATGGAAGCTATGAATGAATTATATAAAATAACGATAGAAGCTAAAAAATTAAAGTAATTAAAGGGGTGAGAATATGAAGAGAATAAATATTCTAGATGAACATACCTCTAATAAGATAGCAGCAGGAGAGGTTGTAGAGAGACCTGCTTCTGTTGTAAAAGAATTAATGGAAAACTCTATAGATGCAGGCTCAAAGAATATTACAATAGAAATAGAAGAGGGTGGAGTATCATTAATTAGAATAATAGATGATGGTCATGGTATCCATAAAGATGATATTAAAAAGGCTTTTTTACCCCATGCAACATCAAAAATAAAAGAGGTTGATGATATTTACTCTATTATGACTCTTGGCTTTAGGGGGGAAGCACTAGCATCTATAGCTTCTATATCAAAGGTAAGTTTAAAAAGTAAAATAGAAGAAGATGAGTTTGGTTCAGAAATTATAATAGAGGGTGGAGAAATATTATCATTAAATAGTATAGGTACTAATAAAGGAACTATAATTGAAATTAAAGATTTATTTTATAATGTTCCTGCTAGAAAGAAATTTTTAAAGTCTATATCTAGAGAGGGTGCTTTAATTGGAGATATAGTTAATAGAGTGGCGTTATCTCATCCAGATATATCTATAAAATTCTATAATAATGGTAAAAAGGCATTACATACTTATGGAACAGGTAACTTAATAGATGTAATTAGAACTATATACGGGAAAAATATTAGTGAGAATTTGATTTACTTTGAAAACAAGGAAGAATCTATATCTTTATACGGATATATAGGTAAAGAAGAAATATCTAGAGGTTCTAGAAATAATCAAAGTATATTTGTTAATGGTAGATATATAAAGAATAAAACTATTGTAGCTGCTGTAGAAAATGCTTTTAAGTCTTTTGCAACAGTTAATAAGTTCCCTTTCTTTGTATTATTTTTAGAATTATATCCTGAATTTGTAGATGTAAATATACATCCTACTAAAGCAGAAATAAAATTTAAAGAGGATAGAGGAATATTTAAAAAAGTTTTTGATGCTGTACACAAAGCATTTAAACATGAAGTTTTTGAAGAATTTTATATTCCTGAAGAGGAAAAAAATGAGGAAACTAATAAAATTGAAGTTGAAGTTGAAGAAATTAAATTTAATATTAATGATATTTCCTATGAATTAAATGAATCTAAAACCCCAAAAATAATTGAGAGAGATATAAAAGATATATCTTACGAAGATATAAAAAAAGAAGAAGAATTATATAATAATTTAAAAGCTTTAAATAATAATATTATTAAACAAGAGGATGTTATTATTACAGAAAAAACAAATAATGATGAAAAAATAATAATTAATGAAGAAAAAGAAAGTTTTAAAAGTATAAACAATAAGTATGAAGAAGAAAAAATTGCTAAATTTCCCAATTTAAAAGTTATAGGTCAATTTAATAAAATGTATATATTAGCAGAGTATGAGGATATTTTATATATTATAGATCAGCATGCAGCCCATGAAAAAATACTATTTGAAAAATACTTAAAAAGTATTGAAGATGGAGATATTATAATACAACAGCTTTTGGTTCCAATATTAATTGATTTAACTACAGATGATTATTGTTATTATGAAGAAAACTCTGATATATTTACTAAGGCAGGGTTTATAATAGAGAACTTTGGTGGAAATACTATAGCAATAAAAGAAGTTCCTTACTTTTTAGGTAAGCTAGATGCTAAGAACTTATTTATAAATATATTAGATAACATTAAAAGTTTAGGTACTGGAAAAACAACAGAGGTTAAATATAATAGAATAGCTACTTTAGCTTGTAAAGCTGCAGTAAAGGCTAATGATTACTTAAATGAACATGAAATGGAAAAGTTAATTAATGATTTAAGATATATAGATGACCCTTTCCATTGCCCACATGGTAGACCAGTAATTATTAAGTTTACTAATTATGATTTAGACAAGAAATTTAGACGGATAGTATAGGGAGAAATAATGAAGAATAAACTTTTAATTATAGCTGGCCCAACAGCTGTAGGAAAAACAGATTTATCTATAAAGCTAGCAAAAGAGTTAAATGGTGAAATTGTATCAACTGATTCTATGCAGATATATAAATACATGGATATAGGCTCAGCTAAAGTTACTAAAGAAGAAATGGATGGTGTAGTCCATCATATGATAGATGTTATAGAGCCAGATAAACCTTTTTCAGTAGCTGAATATAAAATGATGGCTACTAAATGTATTGAAGATATTTTATCTAGGGGAAAGTTACCAATATTAGTTGGTGGTACTGGATTATATATAAATTCTATAACTTGTAATATGAATTTTACAGAAGCAGAAAGTGACGAAGCATATAGAAAAGAACTAGAGGCTCTTGCAAATGAATATGGAAATGAGTATATCCATAATATGCTTAAGGATATAGATCCTATAAGCTTTAAAGAAATACATTATAATAATAGAAAAAGAGTAATAAGGGCATTGGAGGTTTATAAATTAACTAAGAAGCCATTTAGCTCTTTTAATGTAGGTGATGATTTTTATAATGGTCCATATGATGTTAAATATTATGTTCTTAATATGGATAGAGAAAAATTATATGAAAGAATTAACTTAAGAGTTGATATTATGCTTAAAAATGGGTTAATTGAAGAATGCATAAAACTTAAAGATATGGGGTATAATTCTCTTATGCAATCAATGCAAGGGATAGGGTATAAAGAAGTATTTTACTACTTAGACAATAAGATTTCCTATGAAGAAGCTATTGAAATGATTAAACAAGGATCTAGAAATTATGCTAAGAGACAGCTAACTTGGTTTAGAAGGGATCCGAGAGTTACTTTTCTAAATAAAGATGAGCTAACTGAAAATGAGATATTTAATAAAGTAGTTAAAGAAATAAAAATGAAATAGATTTAAAATTTTTGGGAGGTAATATGTATGAAGCAACCTAATAATTTACAAGATATCTTTTTAAATGGAGCTAGAAAAAATAAAGTATCTGTAATAATTTATTTAACCAATGGTTTTCAATTAAAGGGATATGTAAAGGGGTTTGATAGCTTTACTGTAGTTCTTGATAGTGATGGTAAACAAATGTTAGTTTATAAGCATGCAATAACTACAATAACTCCTTCAAAACCTATATTATTTAATAATGCTGAAGAGTAGGTAATACCTGCTCTTTTTTCTTGTATAACATGTATATTCTATACTAAGTAGTTTTTAAATTTGAGCTATTTTAAAAATATCTGAAATATGGTAATATTATTTTTATGATAGTAAAATAAAGAGTAAGAAGGGAGAGTAGTATATTATACATTATAATATACTAATAATATTATGCTTAAACAAACAGAAGATTTAATGATAAAGACTTTAAATTTCAAAGAAAATACCTTTGAATTATACGAAAAAGCTTTAAAGGATGTAGAAGAGGTATTTAGTTCTTATGATTATATTAGAGAATATAATCAATTAAAAGTATTAAAGGCTTTTCAAGAAGAAAGAATAAGTGAATCACATTTTACTAATTCTTCTGGATATGGATATGATGATATAGGTAGAGATTCTTTAGATAAAGTATATGCAAGGGTATTTAATACAGAAAGTGCTCTAGTTAGACCGCATTTTGTAAATGGTACACATGCTATAGGTTGTGCTTTAATGGGTAATTTAAGAACAGGAGATACTATGGTGTGTATTTCTGGAGCTCCTTATGATACGCTTCATAATATAATTGGAATAAGTGGAAAAGAAAATATAGGCTCTCTTAAAGAATATGGAGTTAACTATAAGCAAGTTGATTTAAAAGAAGGTAAATTTGATTATGATAAAATTAAAGAAGTACTTTCTAATGATAGCACAATAAAGTTAGTACATATACAAAGAAGTACAGGTTATGGATGGAGAAATTCTTTTTTAGTTAGTGAAATTGGAGAAGTAATTAAGTTTGTAAAAGAAATAAGAGAAGACTTAATTGTTTTTGTAGATAACTGCTATGGAGAATTTATTGATACAATTGAACCAACAGATGTAGGAGCTGATATAATAGCTGGATCTTTAATAAAGAACATTGGAGGAGGAATTGCACCTACAGGAGGATATATAGCTGGTAAGAGCAAATACGTAGAACAAGCATCTTATAGATTAACAACTCCAGGAATAGGAGGAGAGTGTGGCTCTACTTTCGGTGTTATGAGACAATTTTATCAAGGACTATTCTTAGCACCACATATAGCTATGGAAGCTGTAAAGGGAGCTGTATTTTGTTCAAGAATTATGGAACTTGCAGGGTTTGAAGTTCTTCCTAAATATAATGAAAAGAGAAGTGATATAATTCAAGCTATTAAGTTTGGAAATAAGGATAACTTAATTAAGTTCTGTAAGGGAATTCAAAAAGGTTCTCCAATAGATTCATTTGTTGAATGTGAACCATGGGCAATGCCTGGGTATAATGATGAGGTTATAATGGCTGCTGGAGCTTTCATACAAGGTTCATCAATAGAGTTATCTGCAGATGCGCCTATTAGAGAACCTTATATAGCTTATCTTCAAGGTGGCTTAACCTTTGATCACGCTAAAATAGGCATAATGATTTCGTTAAATAACATACTTAATAATTAATTTAATATAGAAAGTTTTTTTATAATACTGGGCTTTTTTAAAAACAGCCCAGTATTAATTTAATTATAAAAAATAAATTCATCAGGAGTTAATTTGATAGTACTTCCTAAAGAATAGTTCTTTAATATAAGTAATGAGTATATTAAATCTTTAGTTCCAATAATAGCACTTACTGTTCCTAAGACGTATAAGTATATATTGAATTCTAGTTTATAGCTCAAAACAGTTGGAATAATAGATAAAAATATAAATGGTAATATAAATGATAAAATTACACTCATTTTAGATATTTTAATATTAGAGCATATATCGATTGATAAGTTATAAGGATTCAAACTTAAAATAATTTTATCCTTATCAAAAGTTTTGGGTAATAATAAAGCTTTTAAAAAAGATAAAGGAAAATCTATAAAAATATAAGCTAAAATTAATAAACATAAAAATCTTAATCCTACCTTTATATAATCTTCACCAAAGAAAAATAAACTATAACCTAACCCAAAGGCATAGAGTAGAGCCACTATTACTTTTATTGTTAATATTAATCCAGCTAGATTTTTTTTATTAACTTTATAGCTTTCTAAAGTAGAATTTTCTCCTAACTCAGTATTATTATTTAAAATATAAATCTTCAATTTATCCCTCCTTTAGAATATAAGAAATAAGAGTCATACACAATATTGTATGACTCTTATTTCTTAATATGCTCTAAATAGACCAACTAATTTTCCTAATATACTACAGTTTTCAACAATAATAGGAGATAAACTATCATTTTCAGGTTGAAGTCTTATATGATTTTTTTCTTTATAAAAAGTTTTTATAGTAGCTTCATTTTCTATTAAAGCTACAACAATTTCTCCATTTTGAGCAGTTGGTGCTTTTTCAATAATAGCATAGTCTCCATCGTTTATTCCAACATTTATCATACTATCACCAGTAACTCTTAACATAAATAATTCATCATTATGTTTTATATAATCTATGGGCATAGGGAATGTATCTTCAATATTTTCAGTGGCTAAGATCGGTGCTCCTGCAGTTACTTTACCTACTATAGGTATATTTAGCATTTCTTTTTTATTATTTGAATTTTCTATTATTTCAAGAGCTCTAGGTTTAGTTGGATCTCTTTTAATAAGTCCTTTTGATTCAAGTTTTTTTAAATGACCATGAACTGTTGAAGTAGATCTTAAATTTACAGCCTCACATATTTCTCTTACTGATGGTGGATACCCCTTATTTTCAGTATATATCTTCAAAAATTCATATATTTCCAGTTGTTTATCTTTTACTTCCATAAATAAAACACCTCACTTTATTGGATTTATTATATCATAAAAAGCTTATAATATCAAACTTATGTTCTTTTTACTTTTTAAAAGGATATTATTTGATTATTTTAAATAACTTTGATATAATATGTCTTACGTTAAAAATGAATGGTAGGTGTGTTTTAATGAATATTAATAAATATACTGATGATGATATATGTGATATATATCCTAATAGAATATGCGATAACTGCGGAGATTGTCTTAAGGAAGAAGGAATAGATGTAAGAGCTATAAAAATAGAAGATATAGCTAAAAATATTGAAGAAAATGAATTTTTAGAAGCAGAGTATAAGAGTATGCTTGAAGCTTTAAAGGAAGAGCAAGCTTCTAAACTAGATTCCGAAGAGAATTTAGAAGATCAGGGAAATCTAGAGTATATAGATGCTTTTGATAATATTGAATACATAGATGATTTAGATTATTTAGAAGAAGATTTTGATGAAGCTACAGAAGAAGTATTTCCTGGTTTTAGAATATTAAAGAGAAAAAATTATTAAATTATAAAAGGGTATGTAAGCAATACATATCCTTTTATAATTTTGAAAGTGGATTAGATTTTACAGCATCTCTTAATATATCATCATCAACGTGAGTATATATTTGAGTTGTAGATATATTTTCATGACCTAATATACTTTGTAAACTTCTTATATCAACATTTCCATGTTTATACATTAATGTTGCTGCTGTGTGTCTTAATTTGTGAGGAGTATATTTTGCATTACTTAATCCGGAGTTTGTAATATGTTTTTTAACTAAAAGCTCTACAGTTCTTTTATTTATGGGTTTAAAACGGGAGGAGAGTAGTAGATATTCTTTATCATCTGCAAGACACTTAGAATCATCTCTTACTTTTAAATAATTAGATATTGCTTTTATACATGCTTCATTTAAATATACAGTTCTTTCTTTATTTCCTTTACCTATTATGGTAAGAGTATCTCCCTTAATTTTATCTATCTTTATGCTGCAGAGTTCTGATAAACGCATTCCACAATTTAAAAACAAAGTAAGTATACAATAATCTCTAAAATAATTTTTACTAGTTTTATCTAAGGAACTTAATAAATTCACACTTTCATCTAATGTTAAATAAATAGGATGACGTTTATTTATTTTAGGAGACTCTAATTCTAAAGTTGGATTATCTTCAATAATTCTAGCTTTTCCTTGAAGGAATTTAAAATAAGACTTTAAAGCTGCAACTTTTCTAGCTCTTGCATAAGTACCATTATTTCTTTGTTTTTCTGTAAAACTTAAAAAGGCATATAAATCAGTAAGTTTTATAGATCTAATAAAATAATTATCTATATCTCTTATATTAATTTCATGAAATTCTAAAGAAGCATCATTTATATATCCTTTATATATTTTTAAGAATTTAAAAAACATTGCTAAATCTATCTCATAACCCTTAATAGTATTTACTGATTTTCCTTTTATTGTCTCAAGATAGTTTAGAAAATCTATTAGCGATTGTGGTAAATTTCTAAATTCAACTTTTTCTATACCGTATTTATTCATTATTGAATCAGAACTTAAATTTATTTTTTTGTCAGAATCCAATTGTATATTAATTTTAGAGCTTTTCTTTTGGATCTTCTGAGCTTTTTTTATAGATCTATTTAATCCTAATTCTTTAAGCCAAATTTGAATATTTCTAACTCCGGTATTATATATTTTAGATATTTGAGCTGTAGATAACTTGTGAACTTCTGATAATTTAAATATATCTGCAATTATAAATTCATAGCCACGTTCAGAACCTAATTCTTCGTATCTTAAATAAACTTCATCTAATTTCTTTTGCTGCTTAACATTTAATTTTATAGATAAAAGCTCTTTAACGTCATCAGTATAATTGAAATCTTTATATTTATATGTTATATTTCGCGTAATAGCCATTTTTTATACCTCCTAAATCATGCGAAAAGCCTTGATTTTATTATATCATAGAGATTTTTTTATTTCAATACAACGAAATACACTAAATGTATATTTAGCGAAATAATATTTCGTAAAAATATGAAATATTTTATCAGATTTTAGTATTCATATTAAATATTATGTAAAGTTATATTTTGTTTCCTACTTTTAAAAAATAAATTTAGTCATATTTTTATTTAAAATGATTTACAAATGAATTTATTTGTTTAAGAATTATATTGCTTTATTTTAGTTTTTGAAATTTAAGAATTTATCTAAAGTGCATAATATAGATTTTTGTATTGTTTAAAATTATTTTTTTATATAAAAGCACTTTATTCATTGAAGTTTAGAGTTATAATTTTTATCTTATTTTCTTTTAGTTATTATAATAAAATAGTTTCTATTTTATGCTTTATTAGATTTTGAAAATTATTTTTAATTTATTTATTGTGTATTTTCTTCATTTTCAATATATTATATATTTTTGT
>NZ_JACSQZ010000002.1 GCF_014836325.1 Clostridium gallinarum | reverse complement strand
ATTAATATATTATTTTTCAATATTTACAACCTTTTTAATTATGTTATTAAATTTAGAAAAAATATATTTATCAATTTTAAAATTTATAAGTAATAATCCAAATTTAAAAATATTAAATAATAATATTTTTAAAGCTATAATTCTAGGTAGTATATTCCTTATTATTCAATATATAATTTATTTATTATTAAAATTGTTAAACGAACCTTTATCAAAAGCCTATAATATGCTTTTTAATAATGGTAAAATACGAGTAGTCATATTTTCTAGTATATTTGGATTTATAAAAGGGTTAGTAGTTATATTAATAATGTTCATGGGGATAATTACATACAACACTACTTTTGGTAGACAAATGAAAATAAGTCTTTTTAATAATATAAAGGGATATAACAGTTTAGAAAGAATAGTTAATATAAATAAACCTATTTTATCTTATAATGATTTTAAAGAATATTTACCTTCTAATTCTAATGTTATTGTATATTATAATGGAGTTACATTAGAGGATGGAGTAAAATCACTACCAGAGATAGATGAAAAAGCAAAAGAAATAGTAAGTGGTGCAAAAAATGATAGAGAAAAGGCTAAACGATTGTATTCTTGGATTGGTTCTAATATAGTATATGATTTTGATAAAGCAGAAAAGGCACTTGGAGAAGAGGGTGTAACTAATAGTGGGGCAATAGAAGCCTTTAATACTAGACGTGGAATATGTTTTGATTATGCTTGTCTTTATGTAGCTATGGGGAAAAGTGTTGGACTTGGAACTAGAATAATAACAGGTGAAGCTTATGATGGTCAAAATTATGGGCCTCATGCTTGGAATCAAGTTTATTTAGAAGATGAAGGAATATGGATTAATGTTGATCCTACATTTTATTTATCAGGAGATTATTTTGATAATGTAGATTTTAATGAGGACCATTTAAGTGCAGAAGTTGCAGGAGAGTGGATGGGGAGCAAAGCTCCAAATTAATAATTGATAATGCATAATGGATAATTAAGGATGTAATTCTTTCAGAATTACTGTAAATTTAAGATATAATAACTACTATATCTTAAATTAAAAAAGAAAATAATCCAATAATATGAGTTAAGCTATTTTTTATTAAAATAGAAAACTTATATTATTGGATTTTTTAATTGGAAATATCCCATTTTTTATTTTTTGCTATAAGTAAATTAATGGCTTTTTCACAATCGCTATCGGTTGAATCTAAAGACCAAGAAATATTGAAATAAATTAATGCTTTCCGAACATTTTCTTTCATTGCATAGCAATAAGCTAAATTAAAGTAATATTTACTTTCTTGTTGTATAGATAAAGCTGCTTTTATCATTTCAATTGCTTTATCAAAGTTTTTGATTTTAATATAGCATACCCCTGAATTATAATAAGAACATGCTGTATTTTCATTGTTATCAATAGCTTTTTTATAGAATTCTATCGCTTTTTCATATTCTTTAATATTATAGTATTTATTTCCATCGTTGAAGAAGTTCATAAAATCCTCCTAGATTTAATTAATATGTTATTAGAATTATTTCCAAATTTATAAGTTAATATTCAATATATGAATTAAATAGAAAATTTGAGAATAAAACATAGTGATTTAAACAATATAATTCGACAAAGTTTTAAAAAATCACTTTATTTTTTTTCTTTTCTCTAATATAATGTATTTATGTTTTTTTAGAATGGACTTTATAGATCGGGAGAGATGGTATGTATAATAATAATTCTTATATTTTAGTAATAGGAGCATCAATAGTAGATATTATAGGTTTTAGCAGAAAAAAATATAGTCATAGGGATTCTATACCTGGAAATATAAAAATATCTTTAGGTGGCGTTTGCAGAAATATTGCTGAAAACTTAGCAAGAGTTAATGTGAAAACAGAATTTATATCAGTTTTAGGCGGAGACGATCAAGGTAGAAATATTATGGAAAATTCCAAGAGAATTGGATATAATATGAAACATTCTATGATACTGGAGGATGAGTACACACCAACTTATATGGCTATTTTAAATGAAGACGGTGAAATGGAATCAGCTATTGTAGATATGGAATGCTTAAATAAAATGGATACTGAATTTATAGACTCAAAGGCTGAAGTTATTGAAAATGCTGAATATGTAATTTTAGATTCAGATAATCCAGAGTTACTAGAATATATTTTAACTAAATTTCATGGGAAGACTAAATTTATTTTAGATCCTGTATCTGCAAGTAAGGCCCAAAAAGTTACTCACTTAATTAAATATTTTCATACAATAAAACCAAATAGATTAGAAACAGAAGTTTTATGTGGATTTAAAATTGAAAATGATAAAGATTTAGTTAAGGCAGCAGATTATTTCTTATCATTAGGAGTTGAAAATGTATTTATAAGCTTAGATGCAGATGGAATATATTATAAAAATTCTAATGAAGAAGGTAAAATCAAAACAACTTGCGTTGATGTAAAAAATGTTACTGGAGCTGGAGATTCTTTTGTAGCTGGAGTTGGTTATGGCTATATGAATAATCTTTCAATAAAGGATACAGTTAAATATGCTATAGCTATGTCTACAGTAACTATAATACATGAAGAAACTATAAATCCAAGTATGAGTGAAGATTTTATAAAGGAATTTATAAAAGATATGGAATGGATAGAAGGATAGTTACATAAATTTTATTTCTTTTACATAAGCTAATGATACAAGCTTGGAGGTGAAAGAAATGAGTAAGAAATCAAAAAATAGTAATAAAAAACATATTAATCATAATCCACAAGTAGAAAGTGTAAAAGCAGCTTTTGGAGAGCCTAAGGCAAAGGAACACGATCCAAAGGATTTTAAAATTTAGAATAAAAATATTTTTTATTAGCTACCTTATAAGGTAGCTTTTATAATTTCCTTCCTTCAGTTTGCAAAGAAATAAACATTGTATGAGGTTGACTTGGAGCGCATGCGACGGAGCAAGGAATATAATTTTTATCTATTTTTTATTAACTTAAATAGATATTACAATATTGACAAAGAGAATAATATATTATAAGATAACCTTACAAAATCATATATTAAAAGCAATGAGAAAGAGGAGTAGGGAATACTGCATATTAAAGAGAATGAAGGTCACTGGCTGAAAGCCTTCTATATTAAAGTATCCTGAAGGTAGCTTTTGAGCATCTTTACTGAACTAAAGTAAGTAAAGGCGGCTGTCTTAGTCGTTAATAAATAAAGAGCTTAATATATTTTTATGTTAAGAAAAAAGGTGGTACCGCGAGACTTCGTCCTTTTGTGATGAAGGCTCTTTTTATTTTGTAGAAAATTATAAAAATATTACCCTGCGAATAATTTTTTATAATTTTCTTCATTTGGTTACGAAGTGCTCCTATTAATTTTGCGATGACTTGGAGCGCATGCGACGGAATAAGCAAAATTATATAGGTGCACTTTCTTATTTAAAAAAATAGTCTTAATGTTATTTTTAATTTTAAGTATAAGAAATTAAAAATCATTAGATTTTAAATATTAGGAAAATAAAGGAGGATACAAATGTCTGAAAAGAAAAACTTAGCCACAACTTATAGCCCAAAAGACTTTGAAGAAAGAATTTATAAAAATTGGGAAGATAAAAAATATTTCACACCTGTAGTTGATAAAAATAAAAAACCATTTTCAATTGTTATGCCACCACCAAATATAACTGGAAAGCTTCACTTAGGTCATGCACTTGATAATACTCTTCAAGATATGCTTATAAGATTTAAGAGGATGCAAGGATATTCAACTTTATGGTTACCAGGACAGGACCATGCTTCAATTGCAACAGAAGTTAAAGTTGAAAATGAACTTTTAAAACAAGGTTTAGTTAAAAAAGAAATGGGTAGAGAAGCATTCCTTGAAAAAGTTTGGGAATGGGCAGATGAATATAGAGGAACTATAAGAAATCAGCTTAAGAAAATGGGAGTTTCTTGTGACTTTTCAAGAGAAGCCTTTACTATGGATGAAAATTTAAATAAAGCAGTTAGAACTGTTTTTGTTAAATTATATAATGAAGGTTTAATTTATCAAGGTAATAGAATAACTAACTGGTGTCCAAAGTGTTCAACAGCACTTTCAGATGCAGAAATAGAATATGAAGAACAAGATGGCTTCTTCTGGCATATAAACTATCCATTAGCTGATGGAAGTGGCTATTTAGAAATAGCAACTACAAGACCTGAAACATTACTTGGTGATACTGCAGTTGCTGTAAATCCAAATGATGAAAGATTTAAATCTTTAGTAGGTAAAATGATTAAATTACCTTTAACTGATAGAGAAATTCCAATAGTTGCTGATGACTACGTAGATATTGAATTTGGAACTGGAGCTGTTAAAATAACTCCAGCACATGATCCTAATGACTTCCAAGTAGGTCTTAGACATAACTTACCACAAATTAGAGTTATGGATGACCATGGAGTAATAAATGAATTAGGTGGAAAATATCAAGGCTTAGATAGATATGAAGCAAGAAAGCAAATGGTTAAGGATTTAGAGGACTTAGGTTTATTAGTAAAAGTTAAACCTCATACTCATAACGTTGGAACTCATGATAGATGTAACACAGTTATAGAACCAATAATATCTAAACAATGGTATGTTAAAATGGAATCTTTAGCAAAACCTGCAATAGAAGCAGTAAAGAGTAAGGAAACTAAATTTGTTCCTGAAAGATTTGATAAGATATACTTTAACTGGATGGAAAATATTCAAGATTGGTGTATATCAAGACAATTATGGTGGGGACACAGAATTCCAGTTTGGTACTGCGATGATTGTAGAGAAATTATAGTTGAGGTAGATGCACCAGAAGTTTGTCCTAAGTGTGGATCAAAGCATATGCATCAAGATGAAGATGTATTAGATACTTGGTTCTCATCAGCATTATGGCCTTTCTCAACTTTAGGTTGGCCAAACAAAACAGAGGATTTAGAATACTTCTATCCAACTAATGTTTTAGTTACTGGATATGATATTATATTCTTCTGGGTTGCAAGAATGATATTCTCAGGAATACACAATATGGATAAAACTCCTTTTGATACTGTATTAATTCACGGAATTATAAGAGATTCAGAAGGAAGAAAAATGAGTAAATCTCTAGGTAATGGAGTAGACCCACTTGAAGTAATAGATGAATATGGTGCAGATGCTCTAAGATTTATGTTAGTTACAGGTAACTCTCCAGGAAATGATATAAGATATATTCCAGAAAGAGTTGAAGCAGCTAGAAACTTTGCAAATAAAATGTGGAATGCATCTAGATTCGTTATGATGAACTTAGATACTGAAATAATGAAAAAGTATGAAGATTGCAGAGAATATAGCTTAGCAGATAAATGGATTCTTTCAAGAATGAATTCTTTAGTTAATGAAGTAACTGAAAACATGGAAAAATATGAACTAGGAATTGCTCTTCAAAAGGTATATGACTTTATGTGGACTGAATTCTGTGATTGGTATATAGAATTAGTTAAAGGTGTATTATACAGTGAAGATGAAAAAGCAAAGGGAATAGTTTATAATGTTCTAAATACAGTTTTACAAACAGGACTTAAATTATTACACCCTGTAATGCCATTTATAACAGAAGAAATATTTACTACATTAACAGATGGTGAATCAATAGTTGTTTCAAATTGGCCAGAATACAATGAAGCTTTAAGAGATGATAAAGCTGAAAAAGATATGGACTTTATAATTGAAGCAATTAAGGGCTTAAGAAATGTTAGAGCAGAAATGAATGTTCCACCATCAAGAAAAGCTAAGGTTATAGCTTACACTACAAGTGAAGCAAAGGAAGCCTTTGAATCAGGATTTAATTATATAGAAAAATTAGCATCTGCGTCAGAAGTAGCATTTATTGTTGATAAAAATGAAGTTCCAGAAAATGCAGTATCTTTAGTTGTTAAGGGTGGAGAATTATTTATGCCTTTACTTGACTTAGTAGATAAGGAAAAGGAACTTGAAAGATTAAATAAAGAAAAGAAAAAATTAGAAGGTGAAGTAGAAAGAATTGATAAAAAGCTTTCTAACCAAGGCTTCGTTTCTAAGGCTCCACAAGCTGTAATTGATGGAGAAAAAGAAAAGAGAGAAAAATATCAAGAAATGCTAAATGCAGTTTTAGTAAGAATAGAAGCACTTAAGTAGAATGAAGAATTAAAAATGAAAAATTAAGAATTGAGGAAGTAATTTGTTCCAAATTACTGAAATAGAATTTTTAGTAATTAAGTGCATAGCTCCGGAAAAATTGCCTTGAAAATACTTTATAGGGATATTGTTAATATATAGTTTATTAGCAATATCCCTTAATTTATTATTTAAATTAGTTATAAAGCTATAGGACATATTATTAGTATTTATATTTTAAACTTTCTGTTTACAAAGAGATAAACATTGTATGACGGTGACTTGGAGTGCATGCGACGGAGCAAGGAATATAATGTTTATATCTTTGTTTCTAGGTTAAAAGATTTGTAAAATAGTGTTTGCTATAGTACTACTTGGATCTTCTTTTATTACTTCTTCTGCTATTTTTATTGCATCGTATTGTTTTAAATAAGTAATAGGTAGGGTTGAGAATATAAGTAGCCATTCTTTGTATTTAATATTATTTTCATATTGTATAGCCTTTTTTATGTGGCTAAAGGATATTGATTCATAGGATAAAGGTGTTAGTACTATAAATATATAATATGACATTAGATAATGAGCATAGCCTAGTTCTTTAAGTTTGTTTTTTTCTTCAAGTTCATATATTTTATTTATAAGCCAAAAGTAGAAATTATTTTTTACATAGTAATCACAATTTTTTAATTCTATTAAGTTTTCTTCATTTATTTCATAAATAGATATTTTATCTAAATTTAATTTTAGAATTTCATTTAAATCCTTCATAAGTTACTCCTTTAATAAACATAAGATAATAATAGTATAAAGGTTGACAAAGAAAATTAAAAGTGATAAAAATAGGTTAATTAATACTACATATAAGAAAGTAGGATGAATATGACAGGTTGGATAATTTATAATGGCACATTAAATGTTCCTAAAATTAGAGAATTAGTAAATTCTTTAGTTAATGATGCTAAAGAGTTAAATATAAATTTAATTGATGTAAAAAATACAGAGATAATCCCCATGTTCTCTAGAGTGGGAGAAGCAGAGCTGTTTTATTTAAGAAAATTAGAAAAGCCTGAATTTATAATCTTTTGGGATAAGGATGTACTTTTAGCAAGGCATTTAGAAAAAATGGGATATAGGGTTTTTAACTCTAGCAGGGCAATAAAATATTGTGATCATAAAGGGTTAATGCATTTAACTCTTTCTAATAATAATATAAATATGCCAAGAACTATTCTTTCTCCAATGATATTTGATTCATCATTAAACAATAAGGATTATTTAATAAAGTGTTATGAGTACTTAGGTGAAAGTGTAATAGTAAAGGAAGCTATGGGTTCTTTTGGTATGCAAGTTTATTTAATAAATAATAAAGAAGAATTTATTAATAAGGTTAATGATTTAAATAAGAGGAATGTAGATTTTATAATTCAAGAAAATATTAAAAGTAGCTTTGGAAGAGATATAAGGGTTAATATAATTGGCGATAGGGTAATAGGGGCAATGCTTAGGGAATCTGAAGTAGATTTTAGGGCAAATATTTCACAAGGGGGAAAAGGCAAATTAATAGAACTTACTAAGGAACAAGAAGAACTGGCAATAAAGGCACATAAAGTACTAGGATTAGATTTTTCAGGAGTAGACTTATTATTTGGAGAAAATAATGAACCATTGCTTTGTGAGGTTAATTCTAACTTAAACTTTTTAAGCTTTGAAAAAATATGGGGAAAAAGCTTTGGTAAAGAAATATTACAGTATATATTAGGTGAAATAAAATGATAAATGGGATAGTTATTTATAATGAAGAAGATGTATCTAAAAATAAAGCTTATATAGATTGGCTTATAGTTGAGGGAAAGGCTAGAAACCTTAATATTAAGCTTGAATTAGATAAAGATATAGATGAATTAAATTATGATTATAAATTTGCTATAAATAGATCTAGAAATTTTGATTTAACTTATAGATTAGAAGAAAAGGGAATTAGAGTTTTTAATAAATATAAATTTGCAGTTTTAGGTAATGATAAATTAAAGGCTTATGATTATATAGAATCAGTAAATATTAATTATCCTAAAATATATAAAACTTTAAATAAAATTAATAGAGAAAAAAAGATAATAGAAAAGCCTAAAAATGGTCATGGTGGGAATAATATAAGAATAGTAGAGGATTTTAATAATTTAGATTTTAATAAAAATGTATATCAAGATTATATTGAGGCTTATATAGGAGATATAAGATTTTATATAATAAATAATAAAGTTGAACATGCAGTTATAAGAATACCTAAGAAAGATTCTTTAATTTCTAATTTTACAAAGGGTGGAAGTGTAGAAATCTATAATTATTCTAATAAAGAAAAAGAAATAATAAATAAGATTTTAAAGGATATAAAAATAGATTTTGGTGGTATAGATTTTTTATTATTAAAGAATGGAGAAATTTTATTTAATGAATTTGAAGATGCTGTTGGAAGTAGGATGTTAAGTCATTTAGGTATAAATGATACTATGGAAAAATTTTTAGATCACATAGTTAATGAAATAAAAGGGGGAAAGGAAGATGAAAGATAAAAGCACTTTAGAATATTTAGAAAGTCTAAGGACCTTAGGATCAAATTACGGTCTTGAACGAACAGAAAGATTATTAGAACTTATGGGTAATCCACATAAGAAGTTAAAGCTAATACATATAGCAGGAACGAATGGAAAAGGCTCAACTTCTGCAATTTTAGGAACTATATTAATGGAGCATGGATATAAAGTGGGTTTTTTTAACTCTCCACATTTAGAGGAAATAGAAGAAACTATAAGGATAAATAGCAAAAATATAAAAGAAGAAGATTTTGTGAGTTTAATAAATGAAATAAAACCTTTTGTAAATAAAGTTGTTGAAGAAGGTTTTAATCATCCTACTGAATTTGAAGTTTTAACTTGTATTATGTTCTTATATTTATATAGACAGGATGTTGATTTTGGAATTATTGAAGTTGGGCTAGGTGGAAGACTTGATTCAACTAATGTTTTAACACCAATATTATCTATAATTACATCAATAAGCTTTGATCATATGAATATTTTAGGGAGTACAATTGAAGAAATAACTAAAGAAAAGGCAGGTATTATTAAAAAGAATATACCTATAATAACTTGTATGCAAAAGGATGAAGCAATAAAAGTAATTACTGAAACATCTATTAAAAAGGGATGTGAGTTGTCTATTATTAATTCTAATAGCTATAGGTTTTTAAATATAGACAATGAGAGTATAATAACTCAAAGGATATTAATAAACTTTAGAGGAAAAGAAGAAACTTTAAATTTATCTTTATTAGGAAGTCATCAAATTATAAATTTATCATTAGCTTTAGAAGCTTTAAAAGAATTAGAAAATTTAAATTATATAAAAGTAGACATTGATAAGATTAAAGCTGCTACAAAAAAAGTTAAATGGAAAGGTAGACTTGAAATTTTAAAAGAAAATCCTTATATAGTAATTGATGGAGCCCATAATGTAGATGGAATTAAGTATTTGAAGAAAAATCTTAAAGATTATTTTAAATATAAAAATTTATATTTAATTCTTGGAGTATTAGCTGATAAAGAAGTTGATAAAATACTAGAAATAATAACTCCACTCGCAAAGGAAGTTTGTACAGTTACCCCTAACTCAAATAGAGCAAAAAGCTCTAATGATTTAAGAGTATTAGCAGAAAAATATAATGAAAATTCATTAGGCTTTGATGATTATGATGAGGCTGTTAAATATTCATTAAGCAAAGCTAATAATGAAGATTTGATTTTGGCATGTGGATCATTATATATGGTAGGAAAAATACGAGAAGTCTTTAATAAAATAGACAAATAATAATTTAAAAGTGCAAAATAAGTACTTTTATTTATCCTCTTTTTTAAATTTTAATATAAGTATATAATAAAATTAATGCTTAAAAAGCATTATATAAATATAAGTTAGGAGGCATTTAATATGTCAAAGCATTTACACATAATGGCCAATGAAGGAGATATAGCAGAAACAGTCCTATTACCTGGAGATCCACTAAGAGCTAAATTTATAGCTGAAACTTACTTGGAAAATCCAGTTTGCTATAATAATGTAAGAGGAATGTATGGTTATACAGGTACTTATAAGGGAAAAAGAATATCTGTACAAGGAACAGGAATGGGGTTACCATCTCACTCAATTTATGTAAATGAACTAATAAGATTTTATGGAGTAAAAAGACTTATAAGAATTGGATCTGCTGGTTCAATTAATGATAATGTTAATGTAAGAGATATAGTTTTAGCTCAAAGTGCATCTACTAATTCAGGAATAAATAAAAGAAGATTTATGGGAATGGATTATGCACCAACAGCAAACTTTGATCTTTTATTAGATGCATATAATAAAGGAAAAGAAAAAGGTTTAAATATAAAAGTTGGTAATGTACTATCATCAGATTTGTTTTACGATGATACAAATGTTGGAGGAGCAAAACTTTGGGCTGAATATGGTTGTTTAGCAATAGAAATGGAAAGTGCAGAGTTATATACTCTTGCAGCTAAATATAATGTTGAAGCATTAGCAATATTAACTATTTCAGATCATGTTTTTAAAGGAATAGAAACTACTCCAGAAGAAAGACAAGAAAGCTTTACAGATATGATGGAAATAGCATTAGAATTAGCTAAATAATGAAAAATTTAAAATGTAGAATGTAAAATGAATGATGAAACTCCTCAGGAGTTTCTAAAATAAATAAACTTTAAGTAATTTGGTTAAAATTACTTTGATGATATTTGAATTTATATTATATATTTTAATAGTGAGCTGCTTTTGCAGCTCACTATATAATTTACTTCTAAAACTCCGAAAGGAGTTTTTTCCTTAATTTTTAATTCTTAATTTTTAATTTTACATTGTGCTTCAGCACACTAAGGGGTGTATTATGATAGATTTAACTTTACTTGGATGTGGTGGTGGAATGCCTATGCCTAATAGACATTTATCATCTCTTTTTATTAATATAAATGGAAGAAAAATATTAATAGATTCTGGAGAAGGAACACAAGTTGCAATAAGAAAAAATAAATTAGGATTTAAATCAATAGATATAATTCTAATAACTCATGCGCATGGAGATCATATTGTTGGACTTCCAGGACTTCTTTCAACTATAGGTAATAGTGGTAGAACAGAACCTTTAATTCTTATTGGACCAAGTGGAATAAATGAAGTTATAAATGGGCTTAGTGTTTTATTTAAATATTTACCCTATGAATTAAAAGTAATAGAAAATCCTAAAAAGCTAGAGTTTGTATTTAATAAAGATTTAATAGAATTAAGTAGTAATGATAGATGTGAATTTGTTTTAAATACTAAAGAGCTTGATCATTCATCTCCTTGTTTAGGATATAGCTTATACTTTAAAAGAAGAAGAAAATTCAATTTAGAAAAAGCTTTGCAAATGAAGGTTCCAAAAGAATTATGGAGTAAACTTCAAAGGGAAGAGAGTGTTGAATTTAATGGAGTAACTTATAAAAGTTCTATGGTTTTAGGAGATGAAAGAAGAGGGATAAAATTAAGTTATGTTACAGATACAAGACCAATAGATGAAATAATAGATTTAGTAAGAGAGAGTGATCTTTTTATATGTGAAGGAACCTATGGTAGCGATGAAGATATAAATAAAGCTATTAAAAACAAACATATGACATTTAGAGAAGCAGCTAGCCTAGCTTATAAAGGAAGAGTAAATGAATTACTACTTACTCATTTTAGTCCTTCAATAAATGAACCAAAGGATTTTATAGATAATGCAAAATCTATATTTAAAAATACTATAATTGGAGAAGATGGAATTACAAAAGCCTTAAAGTTTACAAATTAAACTTTAAGGCTAAATCTTTATCCACTAAAAATATAGTATAGATATAATACATACTAAAGCCAATAACACTAACTTATTAAGAAGTATAAAATAACCTTTGATAACGAATGTATTTTTTATAATATTTTATAAACACTAAAAAAATGATATAATGGAATAAATAGGAGGGGATATTATGAAAAAGAATAGTAAAATTATATTAAGTTTATTCTTATCAGTTTTTATGATGATAGCTATTGTAGGATGCGATAAGAAAGAAGATGTTAATGTTTTAAAAAAGGAAGTATCTTTTATTGCTCCAAATGGAGTTCCAGCTACAGCAATATCTAAAATGATAAAAGAAAATATTCAAGTAGATGATAATTATAATATTAATTATTCCATTGAAAATACAGCTGATACTTTAGCTACAGCTGTAATGAAAGGAGAACCAGATATAGCAATAGTTCCATCTAATTTAGCTCTTCAAGCGTATAATAAGGGATTAGGATATAAACTTGTAGGAACAACAGGGCTAGGAGCTTTATATTTAGTATCAGCTGAAGGTGATATATCCTTTGAAGATTTAAATGGAAAGGAAGTATATAATATTGGAAGTGGACTAACTCCTGATATAGTGTTTAAAGCTCTTTTAAAGGAAAGTAATATAGAAAATGTTACCTTAAGTTATGTTGGAGGACCTACAGAATTAGCACCAGCTATTTTAGGAGGAAAAGCAAAATATGCAGTAGTTCCAGAACCTGCATTAACAACAATATTGAGTAAGAATTCTAATATAAAAGTAATTGCAAGTTTAAATGATTTATGGAAGGAAAAATTTAATAGTGAAACTGGATTTCCACAATCAAGTTTAATAGTAAAAGAAGAATTGATAAATGAAAACAAAGATTTTATGAAAAAATTAACAGAAGAAATTTTAAGTTCAACTAATTGGGTAAATGAGAATAACAATGATGCTGCAAAATATTCTATAGATAATGGATCTCAAGTTGAGGAAGCAATATTGGAAAAATCAATAAAAAATAGTAGTATAGCATTTGTAAAAGCAAAAGATAATAAAGAAGATTATATAAATTATTATAAAGTTTTAGAAAGTGAAAATGCAAAATCGATAGGAGAAAAATTACCAGATGAAAACTTCTTCTATGAAGGATAATAAACTTATTTTTATATCAATAATTTTAATTATTTTATTATGGGGAGTTTTAGCAAATGTAATAAATAATGATATTTATTTGCCGAGAATAAATAAAGTCTTAAAAGAAATTGTAGTAATAGTAATAAAGAATGATTTTATTAAAAATATAGGTTATTCATTATTAAGAGGGGGAGCTAGTTTTTTTATTGCTCTAGTGCTAGCAATTTTTTTAGGAATTGTCTCAGGTTTTAATAAAATAGCGTATAACTTCTTTTATCCTATAAATTCTATTTTAAAGTCTATACCTACTATTGCTTTTATATTAATTGCTTTAATTTGGGTAAATAAAAATTATGCACCATATTTAATAGGAATAGTAATTGCTTTTCCTATTTTATATGAAAGTGTCATAAATTCTATTTTAAATTCTAATAAAAATTTAGAAGAAATGATGAATTCTTTTAATTTGGGTTTTCTTACGAAATTATTTAATCTACATATTCAATTTATTATAATAAGTATTTCTCAAATTGCAACATCAGTATTTTCATTAGTTTTTAAGGTTGTAATAGCAGGAGAAGTATTTGGACAGCCAAACTATGGAATTGGTACTGCAATACAGAAGGAGAAAATTAATTTTAGTACTTCAGGAATATTTGCTTGGATAATTATTGTTGCAGTTTTATGCTTTATAATAGATAAAATAATTTTGCTCTTTATCAATAAATCTTTAAAAGGCGGGAGATACTTAATTGATTGATTTTAGTAATATAAACATATTCTTTGAAGAAAAAGAATTATATAAAGACTTTTCTATATCTTTTGAAAAAAACTCTATTAATTTTATAATGGGGGAGTCAGGTGTAGGAAAAACTACGTTAATAAAATATATAAAAGATCAATTATTATTAAAAGGTGAAAAAGTAAGTGTAGTATATCAAGAAAGTAGACTCATACCATGGAAAAATGTGTATAGAAATTTAGAGTTAGTTATAAAGAATAAATATAAAAAAGAAGATAGGAATAAATATATAGAAGAAGTATTAAGGAATATGAATTTAAATGGAATAGAAAGCCTTTTTCCTCATGAACTTAGTGGAGGAATGAAGCAAAGAATTAATATTGCAAGAGCAATATTATTTGATGGTGATATATTTATTATGGATGAGCCTTTTAAAGGTTTAGATAAGTATAATAAAGAAAAAATTATATATTTCTTAAAAGATTATTTTAAGAAAAAACAAAAAACAGTAATAATAATTAGTCATGATATAAATGAAGTAAGAGAATTTGCTGATAAGTATATTTTGATTAAGGATAATCCTGTTATAAAAGAGGTAGTATATATAAATTAGAAGCTATAACAGGATAACTTTTTAGAGTTTGATTGTTATAGCTTTTAATTTTTAAAATTGAACTAATTAAATATAATATATAACATATAACGTTGGAGGGAATATGAAGAAAATTTATATTAATGGAGATATTTATACCATTACTCAAGGGTATGTAAATAGTTTTGTAGAAGAAGATGGTCGCTTTATTTATGTGGGAGATCAAGAAGGGGCTTTGTCTTATCAAGAAGAAGGAAGTGAGATGATTGATTTAGATAAGTGTTTTGTTACAGCGGGATTTAATGATAGTCATATGCACGTATTACATTATGGAAATACTCTCACTTCAGCCAATTTAGCTAATGCAACAAAATCTTTAAAAGAGATATTGGAATGTTTAAAAGAACATATTGAAATTTATAATATTCCAGAAAATAGTTGGGTAAAAGGTTGGGGATGGAATAATGATTATTTTGAAGATGTGCATCGTTTTCCTAAGCGTTATGATTTAGATCAAGTATCAACTAAACATCCGATTGTGATTACACGTGCTTGTGGACATATTTGTGTATGTAATTCAAAAGCTTTAGAAATGTTAGGATTAGATGAAACATTAACATCTGTTGAAGGTGGCGAATTTGAGATTGAAAATAGTAAGTTAAATGGTATATTTAAAGAAAATGCAATAGAACTTATTACTAATGGTATACCTAAGCCTAGTGTTCAAGAAATTAAAATAATGCTTCAGCATGCATTTAGTTCTTTAAATGCTTATGGAATTACATCTGCTCAAACTGATGATTTTCTAGTTTTTGGAGATAAAGATCATGTCTTAGAAGCTTATAAGCAACTAGAAAAAGAAGGGAAAATGACGGTTAAAATCTATGAGCAATCACAAGTTACCAATTTAGAGGATTTAAAAGAATTTATAGATGCGGGGTATAGTACTGGTGTAGGTTCTTCTTATTTTAAAATTGGACCATTAAAATTATTAATAGATGGTTCATTAGGAGCCCGTACAGCCTTGATGAGTGAACCCTATAATGATGATCCAATGGTTAAAGGAATTAAAACATTTGATCAAGATACTTTAAATGAAATGGTGGATTATGCATCAAGTAATAAAATGCAAGTGGCTATCCATGCGATTGGAGATCAGGCCTGTGAAATGGTTTTGGATTCTTATAAATATACATTAGAAAAACATCCTCGTCAAAATCATCGTCATGGTATTGTACACTGTCAAATTACACGTCCTGATCAATTAGAACGTTTTAAACAAATGAAACTTCAAGCTTATATTCAATCAATTTTCTTAGATTATGATATCAAAATCGTAGAAGAGCGTATTGGGAAAAAGAAAAGTGAGAGCAGTTATGCTTTTAAAACGTTATTTGATTATAATCATGCTTCAAATGGGTCAGATTGCCCTGTAGAATTACCAAATGTATTAAATGGAATCCAATGCGCAGTAACTAGAAAAACATTAAATGGGGAAGGTCCATACGTCATAAAGGAAGCTTTAAGTGTGGAAGAAGCACTTGAATCTTATACAATAAACGGAGCCTATGCATCATTTGAAGAAAATGAAAAAGGTTCTATTGAAGTAGGGAAAGTAGCTGATTTTGTATTATTAGATCATAATCCTATGAAACAAGATATTTATAAGATTAAAGATATTCAAGTATTGAAAACCTATGTAGATGGAAAATGTGTTTATTCAAAATAAAAGGGTCAAGCGAATTGATCCTTTTATTTTTATGTTATAGTTAAAATAAGAATATAAAGAATCAATGAAATAATATTAAATACGTTATATTTTATTTTAGTACTTTTGTTAATAAAATAACAAAAATGTTTTTAGTGTGATAATTATCACAGTTTATATTTTTTATAAATGTTAAAATACATTCAGTATAAAGAAATTTCTAAGATTAGAAGTGGAGATGTAAGACATATGAAAAAGATTCAATCAACTTGTAATTTATGTGCATTAGCATGTAATTTAGACTTTCATGTTGAAGGTGGAGAAATAAAAAAAGTTACTCCTACTAAGGATTATCCTATTAATAAGGGTTTTTGTTGTATAAAAGGTTTAAATTTAGATAAGCAACAAACTAAGATTAAAGCAAGAAAGAGTCCGTTATTAAGATCTGAAAATGGAGAAATGAAGGAAATATCTTGGGAAGAAGGAATTAAGATATTCGCTGAAAAAATGACAGCTATCCAAAATAAATATGGAAAAGAAAGTGTTGCATATATCAGTACAGGTCAAATGACTACTGAAGAAATGGCTTTACTAGGTCATGTTGGTAGAAACTATATGGGAATGCATGGAGATGGTAATACAAGATTATGTATGGCAACATCTGTAGTAGCTCACAAGCAAAGCTTTGGATTTGATGCACCTCCATATACATTAAATGATGCTGAACTTTCAGATACAATAATCTTCATTGGAGCAAACCCTGTAATTGCTCATCCAGTTTTCTGGGGAAGAGTAAGAAAAAATAAGGATGCAAAGATAATTACAATAGATCCAAGAAAATCAGAAACAGCATTAAATTCAAATTTATGGATAGATATTAAACCGAAATCTGATTTAACTTTAATGTATACATTAGCAAATATATTAATCGGAAATAATTGGATTGATAAGAAGTATATAGAAGAACATACTGAAGGTTTTGAAGACTTTAAAAATCACGTTTCTAAATTTACTTTAGAGAATGTTGAAGAAGTTACTGGAATTTCTAAAGAAAGAGTTCTTGAGTTAGCAGAAATAATACATAATGGTAAGAGAGTATCTTTCTGGTGGACAATGGGTGTAAACCAAGGATATGAAGCAGTTAGAACAGCTCAATCTATAATTAATTTAGCTTTAATTACTGGAAATATTGGTAGACCAGGGACAGGAGCTAACTCATTAACAGGACAATGTAACGCAATGGGATCAAGAGCATTTAGTAATACTGCTGGACTTTATGGCGGTGGAGATTTTGATAACCCTGTAAGAAGAAAAGCAGTTTCAGAAGCATTAGGTGTTAAAGAGGAAGATCTTATAGATAAACCAACAATACCTTATAACGAAATAATAGAAAGAGCTATTTCAGGAGAGATTAAAGGATTATGGGTAGTTTGCACAAATCCAAGACATTCATTTGCTAATAATGAGGAATTTGTTAAAGCAGCTAAAAACTTAGATTTCTTAGTTGTTCAAGATATATATGAAGACACTGATACAGCTAAACTTTGTGATTTATACTTACCATCTGTTCCAGCAATTAAAAAAGAAGGTGTACTTATAAATACAGAGCGTAGGTTATCAAAGGTTAATCCTGTTATACCTAAGGAAGAAGGAGAACTTTCAGATTACGAAATATTCTTCAAAATTGGTGAAGAGTTAGGTATGGGAAGTTTATTAGATAATTGGAAAACTCCAAGAGATGCTTTTGAATTATTAAAGAAATGTTCAAAGGGAATGCCTTGTGACATTACTGGGGTTACTTATGAAATGTTAGAAGGGGAAAATATGAGTGGTTCAAAGGGTGTTCAATGGCCATTTAAAGAAGGACAAGTTTTAGAAGAAGATGAAAGAAGACTATATGAAGATGGAAACTATTATACACCTTCTAAGAAAGCTAAGATTATATTTGAAGATGTAAGAGAAAATCCAAATAAGACTTCTGCTGAATTCCCTTATATACTTAATAGTGGAAGAGGAACAGTAGGACAATGGCATACTCAAGTTAGATCAAGAGAAATAGAGCATAATAAGATTTATAGCAAAGTATCTTATGTTTTAATGAATCCAGAGTTAGCAAAAGAATTAAATATTGAAGAGAACGAAAGAGTAAAGATAACATCTCAAAATGGAAATAGTAATGAATTTAATGTTGTATATTCAGAAAATGTAAAGAAAGATCAAATATATGCACCTATGCATTATATTGAAACAAATTCACTTACTCCATCAGTTTATGACCCATATTCAAAGGAACCATCATTTAAGACTGTTGCAGTAAATATATCTAAAATGTAGGAGAGTTGATATATGAAAAGAATTAAGATAGATAGATCTAAATGTGTTGGCTGTTTAACATGTACTACAGCATGTATAGTTTCTCATAACTCAGAGGATACAAGAAGTAGAATAACTATAGATAGCAATGGAAAATATGCACCTATCTTTTGTAGACATTGCGATAGACCAGAATGTGTGTACACTTGTATGAGTGGAGCAATGAGTAAGGATAAAAATACTGGATTAGTTACATATGATAAAGAGCGTTGTGCTAGTTGTTATATGTGCATAATGGCATGTCCTTACGGAGTATTAAAGGCAGATAGTAGAACACAAACTGAAATAATGAAATGTGATGGATGTAAAGAGGCAGGCTCTCCGCAATGTGTAGAAAAATGTCCAATGGCAGCTATAACTTTAGAGGAGGTACCTAATTAATGAAATATGTAGTTATAGGAGCATCAGCAGCAGGTATTAGTGGTGTAAAGACTTTAAGAGAGTTAGATAAGGATGCTGAAATAATATTAATTTCAAAAGATACTGAAGTATATTCAAGATGTATTTTACATCATTATATATCTGGACATAGAAATGTTGAAAGATTAGATTTTACACCGAAAAATTTCTTTGAGGAATATAATATAAATTGGATTAAAGGTGTAGAAGTTGTAGGGTTAAAAGATGAAGAAAAATCCTTAGAACTTTCAAATG
Organism: Clostridium gallinarum; assembly: GCF_014836325.1. GTDB lineage: Bacteria > Bacillota > Clostridia > Clostridiales > Clostridiaceae > Clostridium > Clostridium gallinarum. The sequence continues at coordinate 86,975 of NZ_JACSQZ010000002.1, read as the reverse complement.
GTGAAAGCTTAAGTTATGATAAGTTAATGATTTGTAGTGGAGCATCTGCTTTTATACCTCCAGTTGAAGGATTAAGAGAAGGTAAAAATGTAGTTGGTCTTAGAAATTTAGAAGACGCAATTTTAATAAAAGAACAAGCTGCAAAAGTAAAAAATGTAGTTGTATTAGGTGCAGGTCTTGTTGGTATAGACGCAGTAAGTGGACTTATAGATACTGGAGTAAATATTTCTTTAGTAGAAATGGGAGAAAAGGTTCTTCCTATTCAATTAGATAAGTATGCATCTTCAGTATATGAAAAGAAATTTGAATCAAATGGAGTAAATTTAAAATTAGGAGTTAAAGCTGAAAAATTAATTCTAGATGAAGAAAATAATCCAAAAGCTTTATTAATTAATACTGGGGAAGAAATACCTTGCGAGCTTGTAATAGTAGCAACAGGTGTAAGATCTAATATAGGATTCTTAGCAGACAGTAATGTTGAATGTGATAGATTTGGTTTAATAATTGATGAAAAGGGAAAAACTAATATAGAAGATATATATGGAGCTGGTGATGTTACTGGTAGAAATCCAATATGGCCAACAGCTGTAAAGGAAGGTGTAATAGCAGCACATAATATGTTAGGAAAAGAAATGATAATGACAGATTTCTTTGGAAGTAAAAACACAATGAACTTTGTTGGAGTTGCAACTATGTCATTAGGAGATGTTGAACCAAAGGATGAAACTTATAAGGTTGAAACATGTATAGAAGAAGAAAATTATAAAAAGATAATACACAAGGATGGTAAGATATATGGAGCTATAATTCAAGGTGATTTATCTTATACAGGTGTATTAACTCAGTTAATAAAGGAAAAGATAGATATATCAAAGGTTACTAAAAATATTTTTGATATAGACTATGCGGATTTCTTTAATTTAGAAAAGAATTTTGAATTTAGCTATAAATAAATTTTCTGAAATAAATAATTATAATTGTTAAAATATAAAAAAGTATTATAATATAAGTGTAGGAAATATTTAATACAGTATGTATTATTAAGCTAAAGGATAGATAGTATGTCGATAGTAGTAAATATAATTGGAGAAAAATCAAATGTAGGTAAAACTATTGTTATGGAAGGTGTAATTAAAGAACTTAAAAAAAGAGGTCTTAGTATTGCAACAATTAAACATGACGTACATGGATTTGATATTGATAAAGAGGGAAAAGATACTTATAGACATAGAAAAGCTGGTTCTGAAACTGTTATAATATCTTCAAATGAAAGAATGGCTTTGATTAAAGAAGTAAAAGAAGAAATACCTTTGATAGAACTTATTAATTTAGCTAAAGATAAAGATGTAATTTTAGTTGAGGGTTATAAAAATAGTAACTTAAGAAAACTTGAAATATACAGAAAAAATTTTAGTGAAAAAATAATTTCTTCTAAAGAAAATTTAATTGCTATAGTTAGTGATGAAGATTTATTTTTTGAAGATGTTACAGTTATAAAAAAGAACAATTTTAAAGAAATTGTAGATTTAATTTTAAAAGAAGATGAATATAAAATTTAATAATGATCAATAAAATTTTCTGGAGTATAAGTGTCCTAAGGTTAAGCTATGGCACTTATACCTGAATTTTAAATTCACAGGGTATATATCTGAAAAGATAATATCTCCACGTTCTGGGAAGGAAAATAAGTTGATTTAAATATAGTTTAAGTTATAAAGTTCTTAGACTTATTTAATGCTATGTATAGCAATTAATATATTTAAATTTAAGCTTATTATTACCAATGTGTTAATAATAAGCTTTTTTTCTTAGGAGGAAATTATGAGATCCTTTATTTCTTTAGATGAAGCTATTAGTATTTTAAATGAAAAAGTAATATCTTTAGGTGTTGAGGAAGTAGACTTATTAAAGGGACTTAATAGGGTTACAAGTGAAATTGTATATTCTAAAATTAATAACCCTCCTTTTAATAAATCTGCTATGGATGGATATGCAATAAGAGCAGAAGATGGATTTATTGACAATAAAATAAAGGTAATAGATAAAGTCTTTGCAGGTGGAATTAGTAATAAGGTTGTTAGTGAAAATACTGCAATAAAAATTATGACAGGTGCACCAATACCAGAAGGTGCAAATGCAGTTATAAAACAAGAAGATGTAATTAAAGATGATAATAATATAATTATAAGAAAAGAAGTTAAAAAAAATGAAAATGTTTGTATTATGGGAGAAGATATTTCTGTAGGGGATTTACTTATAAGTGCTAATAAAAAATTAGATTATGCTGATATAGGTATTTTAGCTAGCTCTGGCATTAACAGGGTAAAAGTATTTAAGAAACCTAAAATAGGCTTTATAAGCACTGGCGATGAAGTTATGGACGTAGGAATTGAGTTAAGAGATGGGAAAATATATAACAGTAATAAATATTCAATAATTTCAAGACTTTTAGAACTAGGTTATGAAGTAAGTGAAATTCATCATATAAATGATGATTATAATGAAATTGGTAAATTCATAGAAGATATTTCAAAGGATTTAGATTTAATAATTACAACTGGAGGAGTATCAGTTGGAGAAAAAGATTTATTAAAAGAAGCAATTAATGTAACGAATGGAGAAAAGTTTTTTTGGAAAATTACAATTAAACCTGGATCAGCAGTTTTATTTAGTAAGGTGAATAATTGTATAATAATAAGTCTATCAGGAAATCCTACAGCAGCACTTACTACCTTTGAATTACTAGCTAAGACTTCTCTTGAAAAACTTTCTGGTTTAGGCGAAATAAAAATAAATAGAGAAGAAGCAATATTAGCAGAAGGTACTATAAAAAAAGGTTTTAAACATAGATTTTTAAGAGGACATTATAAAATAGAAAATTTAAAACAATATGTCTATGTAACACAAAAAAAATCTGGAAATGGAATACTTAGTTCAGCAATAAATTCTAATTGTATAATTGAGGTTAATGCAAATGATGAAGAAAAACTTGCAGGAGATATAGTTAACATTATAAAACTTTAGGAGAGTAGTATGATAGATAAAACATTAGCTATTTTAGCAGGTGGTAAAAGTAGTAGAATGAATTATAATAATAAAGCTTTATTATTATATAAAGAAAAAACTTTTATTGAAAATATAATAAATGCAGGAAATAGCTTTATTGAGAAGATAATAATTGCTAATAATATAGATGAATATAATAAATTTAATTTTAAAATATATAAAGATATTTTTTTAGATAAAGGCCCCCTTGGTGGGATACATTCGGCGCTTAAGAATGCAATAAGTGATAAAGTCCTTTGTATAGCATGTGATATGCCATTAATATCTAGTGAAACTTTAAATATTATTGGAAGTATCAAAGATGATTATGAGGTATTAATACCTAGAATTAATGGTAGATTACAACCGATGTGTGCTATTTATTCTAAAAGCTTAATACCAAAAATTGAAAAAGCATTGATTAATGGGGAGTATAAGCTACAAAAATTTATATTAACTACTAATTATAAAATTATAGATAATAATTATTATAGTAATCTAAAAGAAGATTATTTTTCAAATATAAACACTAGAAAAGAATATGAAATGTTGGAGGAAATCTAATGTATACTGTGGGAATAATTACGAGTAGTGATAAGGGTTATGCAGGAGAAAGAGAAGATAAAAGTGGAGCTGTTGTAAAAAGAATATTAGAAGAAGCAGGTTTTGAAGTTAAAAGACAAGTAATATTACCAGATGAAAAAGAAATGCTAAAAAAAGAATTTATTTATATGAGCGATGAGTTAAATTTAAACTTAGTATTAAGTACTGGTGGAACAGGATTTTCAAAGAGAGATATAACTCCAGAAGCTACTAAGGAAGTAATTGAAAGAGAAACACCGGGAATATGTGAAGCTATAAGAATGCTTAGTATGCAAATTACAAAAAGAGCAATGTTATCTAGAGCTGTATCTGGAATAAGAGGAAATACTTTAATAGTTAACTTGCCAGGAAGTCCTAAGGCTTGTGAAGAAGCTTTAGATTTTGTATTAGGTGAATTAAATCATGGTATAGGTATTTTATTAGGTGAACAAAAGGAATGTGCAAGAAAATAATAAGGTTTAGGAGATGTTATATATGAAAATGATAAGTGTTTATGATTCAGTAGGAAGTATTTTATCTCATGATGTTACTCAAATAATTCCTGGAGAATTTAAAGGTAGATTATTTAAAAAAGGGCATATAATTAAAGAGGAAGATATAGAGAAGTTGTTATCAATAGGAAAAGAACATATTTATGTATGGGAGCCAGAGGAAGGGCAATTACATGAAAATGATGCAGCTATTAGATTAGCTAATTTAGTTCTTGGAGAAGGAGTAGCTAAATCGGAAGAAATTAAAGAAGGAAAAGTAGATTTCTTTGCAGATAGAGATGGAGTTTTAAAAATAGATAAAGAAGAATTATTAAAATTAAATACTTTAGGTGAGATTATAGTTTCTACATTACATAATAATACACCTATAAGAAAAGGGGAAAAAATAGGAGCTACAAGAGTTATTCCATTAATAATAGAAGAAGAAAAAATTATTAAAGCAGAAGAACTTATAAAGAATAAGATTATATATGTTGAAGAAATTAAACCTAAAAAATGCTTATTGATTACTACAGGAAATGAAGTATATAGCGGAAGAATTAAAGATGCATTCTTACCTGTAATTAAATCTAAGCTTGCTTACTATGGTAGTGAAGTTATTAGACAAGTAATTTTACCAGATTCAAAAGAAAGAATAATTGAAGAAATACAAAAAGGATTTGCTGAAAATGTAGATATGATAATTTGTACAGGGGGAATGTCTGTTGATCCAGATGATGTAACACCAACTGCAATTAAAGAGTGTGGTGGAGAATTAGTTACTTATGGATCTCCAATTTTACCAGGAGCTATGTTTTTACTAGCATATTATAATGATATTCCAATACTTGGAGTTCCAAGTTGCGCTATGTATTCTAAAAGAACAGTATTAGACTTAGTCTTACCTAGAGTTTTAGCAGATGAAAGATTAAGTTTAAATGATATAGCAGCTTATGGACATGGAGGCTTATGTTTAGATTGTAAGGTTTGTACATTCCCTCATTGTTCTTTTGGAAAGTAGGAGGTATTATGGATAATAAATTAACTCATTTTGATAATAGTGGAAATGCAAGAATGGTAGATGTTTCTGAAAAAAATAAAACAGAGAGAGTTGCTATTGCAGTTTCTAAAATTAAAGTAAGTAAAGAAACATTAGAACTTATAAAGCTTGGTAAGATAGGTAAGGGAGATGTTTTAGGAGTAGCAAGGGTTGCTGGAATAATGGCAAGCAAACAAACCTCTAATCTTATTCCTATGTGCCATCCTCTAATGATTTCTAGTTGTAATATAGACTTTGATATAAATGATGAAGAAAATTCTATAGGTATTAAAGCCACTGTTAAAATAGTAGATAAAACCGGAGTTGAAATGGAAGCTTTAACAGCAGCCACTATAGCAGCTTTAACAATTTATGATATGTGTAAAGCTGTAGATAAGAGAATGGTAATTGAGGGTACACATTTACTTAAAAAAACAGGAGGTAAGAGTGGAGAGTTTAACTTTCATGAAAAAACTCTATAAATAATATGAAGGATAAATATGGAAGAGAAATAGATTATTTAAGAATTTCCCTAACGGATAGATGTAACTTAAGATGTATATATTGTATGGAAGAAGATAATAATGAGTTCTTTGAAGAGGAAGATAAACTAACAAAGGATGAAATCTTAAAAATAGTTTCTGTATCTGCAAAGCTTGGAGTGAAAAAAATAAGATTAACTGGAGGAGAACCTTTAGTTAGAAAAGATATTATAGAATTAATGGATGAAATAAATAATATAGAGGGAATAGAAGGAATTTATTTAACTACAAATGGAATATTATTATCAGAAAAAGTAGAAGCTTTAAAAAAAGCAGGTTTAAAGGGTGTAAATATTAGTTTAGATTCCTTAAAAGAAAAAATGTTTCATGATTTAACTAGATTAGGAGATTTAAAAAAGGTTTTATCAGCTATAGAAAAGTGTTTAGAACTTGGAATAAAAGTTAAATTGAATACAGTTATGATAAAAAGCAAAAATGATGATGAAATATTAGATTTTGTAAATCTTACTATTAAAAAGAATTTAGATGTTAGGTTTATTGAACTTATGCCAATAGGTGTTGGAGGTAAGTTTGAAGGAGTAAGCAATGAAGATATATTAAATCTAATAAGAAATAATTATAAAAATATAGAAGAAGTAAATAGAAGCAAGGATGGTGGACCAGCATCTTATGTAAAGCTTGAAAATGCAAAAGGAAAAATAGGTTTTATAAGTGCAATCAGTAATTGTTTTTGTGAAGATTGTAATAGAATTAGACTTACTTCAGAAGGTTTCTTAAAGCAATGTTTGCATTTTAATTATGGTATTGATTTAAGAAAGCTACTTAGAGGTGGAGCATCAGAAAATGATATTTTAAATGTTATTAAAGACAATATTTATAATAAACCAGAAAAACATTTGTTTATGAAGAAGAGTAATGACAAAGAATTAAAGTTTATGAATCAAATTGGAGGATAAATATATGTGTAAGGTATTAGCAGTATGTACAAGTAAACATAAGGGGACTTTAAAAGTAGAAGTTGATGAGGCGAATTTTATTGAAGAGTTTGGAATTGAAGGCGATGCTCATGCAGGAAAATGGCATAGACAAGTTAGTTTATTAGCCTTTGAAAAAATAGATGAATTTAGAAAAAAAGGTGGAGACGTTGATTTTGGAGCCTTTGGTGAAAATTTAGTTATAGAAGGAATTGAATTAAATAAGTTACCAGTAGGTCAAAGATTAGAAGTTGGAGAAACTTTATTAGAAGTTACTCAAATAGGTAAGGAATGTCATGATAAATGTGCAATTTATTATCAAGTTGGAGAATGTATAATGCCTAAAAATGGTATATTTACTAGAGTTTTAAGAGGCGGAAAAGTAAAAGTTGGAGATAAATGTACTTTACTAGACAGTGAGAAAAAAGTATTTACATTATAGAATATAAAAAGAATGCTAGAGATACTAAAAAGTATTTCTAGCATTTTTTATTTATTACAAAGTATAAAATAATTAATTAGGATTAACTATACATATTATAAGTATTTATCAAAATAAATGAATATAGTAAGCAAATACTAGTAATACTAATTATAAAAACCATAAGAAATTAAAGGAGAAAAATTATGAAGGTTGTAAGGTCTACTTGTAATTACTGTTCTATAGCGTGTAACTTTGATTTTCACGTTAATGAAAATGGATTTATTGAAAGGGTTAAACCAGCAGAAGATTATCCGATTAATAAAGGATTTTGTTGTGTAAAAGGACTAAATTTAGATAAACAAAATACAATATATGAAAATCCGGTATTACCATTGCTTAGAAATGAGCAAGGAAATTTAGAACATATATCTTGGGATGAGGCTTTTAATATTTTTGCAGAAAGAGTAAAAAGTATTCAAGATGAGCATGGAAAAGAAAGTTTTGCTTTTTTAAGTACTGGTCAGCTTTTAAGTGAAGAAATGGCATTGGCAGGTCATATAGGAAGAACTTTTTTAGGCGGAAATGGAGATGGTAATACAAGACTATGCATGGCTACAGCAGTAGTAGCCTATAAACAAAGTTTTGGATTTGATGCGCCACCTTATACCTTAGAGGATTTAGAACATTCAGATGTAATGATTTTTATTGGATGTAATCCTATAGTTGCTCATCCAATACTATGGAGTAGAATTGCAAAAAATAAAAATAAGGATAAAAAAGTAATAGTAATAGATCCAAGAAAAAGTGAATCTGCTACAAAAGCTGATATGTGGATAGATGTTAATCCGAAGTCTGATATAAGATTATTATATACTTTATCAAATATACTAATTCAAAAAGGATGGATTGATGAAGAGTTCATTAAAAATAGTACAGAAGATTTTGAAGGATTTAAAAATCATGTTAAACAATACGATGTTAATGATGTAGAAGAATATACAGGAATATCAAAGGGAAAAGTATTAGAACTTGCAGAAATAATACATAAAGGTGAAAAAGTTTCTTTTTGGTGGACTATGGGAGTAAATCAAGGATTTCAAGCTGTAAGAACAGCACAAGCCATAATTAATTTGGCTTTAATGACAGGTAATATAGGAAAACCTGGAACTGGACCTAATTCTATAACTGGTCAATGTAATGCAATGGGATCTAGATTATTTAGTAATACAACTGGCTTATATGGTGGTGGTGAGTATAGTGATGAAAAAAGAAGGAAAGCAGTAGCTGAAATTTTAGAAATAGATGAAAGTCTATTACCTAAAAAGCCTACTATACCATATAACGAAATAGTTGATGGAATAAATAAAGGTGAAATTAAAGCTTTATGGGTTTTAGCAACTAATCCTTTAGTGTCTTGGATTAATGATTTAGAATTTAAAGAAGCTGCTAAAAAGCTTGAATTTTTAGCTGTTCAAGATATATATAGTGATACTGAAACAGCAAGATATGCTCATTTAATACTTCCTTCAACAAGTGGCTTAAAAAAGCAAGGACTTATAATTAATACTGAAAGAAGATTATCTAAGGTTCAGCCTGTATTGGAAAAGAAAAAAGATGAATTAAGTGATTATGATATTATGCTTGGGATAGGAAAAGCTTTAGGTATGGGTAAAATGTTAGATAAATGGAAGACCCCTAAAGACGCTTTTGAAATATTAAAAAAATGTTCTAAAGGAATGCCTTGTGATATTACAGGTGTTGATTATGATGCTTTAAATGGATCTAAGGGAGTACAATGGCCATGTAAAGAAGGTACAAAAATTGAAGGAGAGCAAAGAAGATTGTTTGAAGATGGAAAATTCTATACTCCGAATAAAAAGGCTAAATTTATATATGAAGATATTATGAAACCACCATATGAAGTAGATGAGGAGTATCCATATATTTTAAATACTGGTAGAGCTACTGTAGGTCAATGGCATACTCAAACTAGAACAAGGGAAATACCAGATGTTGAAGCTATAATTGTTAAGGAAGGCTATATAAATTTAAATACTGATTTAGCAGAAGAACTTGATATAAAAGAAAATGATTTAGTTAAGGTGACTTCTCCTAATGGAATTAGTAATAGTTTCTTAGTTAAACTAAGCAGAGCAGTTAAGAAGAATCATATTTATGCACCTATGCATTATATTGAGGCAAATTCAATATTACCTTCTATTTTTGATACATATTCTAAGGAACCAAATTATAAGTATGCTCCAGTTAAAATAGAAAAGATAAAAGGTGACGATTATGAAGAGAATTAAAATTAATAGAAAAAAATGTATTGGTTGTTTAACTTGTACTACAGCTTGTAAAGTTTCACATGGATGTAGGGATACAAGAGGAAGAATTGTAATTAATAGTGAAGGGAGATATTCTCCAATATATTGTAGACATTGCACAAGACCTGAATGTGTATATGCTTGCCCAACTGGTGCAATGAGAAGGGATGATGAAACAGGATATGTTATTTATGATAAAAGTAGGTGTGCAACTTGTTATATGTGTATAATGGCATGTCCATATGGAGTTTTAAAAATGGATTATCAAACAAATAGAGAAGTAATGAAATGTGATATGTGTTTATCTACGGAAAGTAAATATCCTCAATGTGTAGATAAATGTCCTATGGGAGCATTAACATTAGAGGAGGTAGAAGGATAATGAAATATGTAATTGTAGGAGCATCAGCTTCAGGAATTAATGCGGCAAGAGCTATTAGACAATTTAATAAGGAATGTGAAATAATATTGATATCAAAAGATACATATGTTTATTCAAGATGTATATTACATCATTTTTTAGATGGTCGAAGAGATATAGAAGATTTAGATTTTACACCAGATAATTTCTTTGAAATGTATAAAATAGAATGGATTAAAGGTAGAGAAGTAATTTCTATAGATATAAAAGAAAAAAGCTTAACTTTAGATAATGGTCAAAATATAAATTATGATAAAGTTTTACTTGCAACAGGATCATCATCATTCTTACCTCCAATAGAAAATTTAAGAAGTGCTAATAATGTTATTGGACTTAGAAATTTAGATGATGTAATAAAAATTAAGGAAATGGCAAAAAAGGTTAAGAATATAGCTATACTTGGCGCAGGACTTGTTGGAGTAGATGCTTTAGCAGGATTATTACATTATGATGTCAATATAACTTTAATAGAAATGGGAGATAGATTACTTCCTTTGCAACTAGATAAATATGCAGCTAGTGCATATGAAGAAAGGTTAATAAAAGAAGGAGTAAATTTGAAATTTGGAGTAAGAGCAGAAAAAGTAATAGTTGATAATGATAATAATCCTACTGCAATAAAATTAAATACTGGTGAAGAAATTCCTTGTGAATTTATTATTGCATGTGCAGGAGTAAGAGCTAATGTTGGCTTTTTAAAGGATAGTGGTATAGAATGCGATAAATTCGGACTAATAATAAATGAAAAGGGAGAAACAAATGTTAAAGATGTGTATGGTGCAGGAGATATAACAGGAAGAAATCCAATATGGCCTACAGCAGTAAAAGAAGGAATAATAGCAGCTAATAATATGGTAGGTAAAGAAACATACATGGAAGATTTTTTTGGAAGTAAAAATACAATGAATTTTTGTGGATTAGCAACTATGTCTCTTGGTGTAGTTGTGAAGCCTGATGATACATATGAAGAAGTCATAGATATTGATGGTAAAGATTATAAAAAGATAATTTATAAAGATGGAGAAATTTATGGTGCTATAATTCAAGGTGACTTATCCTATGTAGGAGTATTAACTCAGTTAATTAAAGAAAAAATAAATGTTAATAGAGTTAAAAAGCCACTATTTGATATAGATTATTCTGATTTCTTTAATGAAACTAGAGATTTACAATTTGTTTATTAATAAATAAAGTAGGTGAATTTATGATATTAAAATCCACTATAAAAAAGATTGAGAATATGCCAGTTCCTATATTGCCTACTATGGTAGGAGCAGCAACATTATCTAATGTTTATCAAACTTTAGGATATAATTGGATAAGGCATATAACAATGTGGTCAGCTACAGCTATAGTAATAGCATATATAATCAAAATTACTTTATATTTTGATACTTGTAAAAGCGAATACAGTAATACTGTTCCTTCAAGTTTATATGCTGGATTTACAATGATATTAATGATACTAGGATCTTATTATTTTACATACAATAATTTTATTGGAAAATCATTATGGTATATAGGATTAGTATTACATGCAATTCATATAATAGTTTTTACTTATAGAAATGTAATAACTGGAATCGATAGAGAAACATTTGTTCCAAGTTGGTTTGTAACCTATAATGGAATAATGGTTTCAGCAGTGGTTGGAAAGCCTATGAATGTACCTTTTATATGTAAAATAGTTGTTTATTATGGGATAATTATATTTATAATTATTTTACCTTTTATGATTAGAAGATTGAGAAAAGAGCCATTAAAAGAAGCATTATTTCATACTCAAGCTATATTGTTAGCTCCTTCTAGTCTTTGTTTAGTTACTTATTTAAATTTTATTGATAATCCTAATAAATATATAATTTATATATTATATATAATAATAATTTCAACATTAGCATTTATTATATATATGTTACCTAAGTTTTTTTCTTATACTTTTACACCTGGATTTGCAGGATTAACTTTTCCTATGGCAATAGGGATAGTTGCTTCAATAAAAGTATCATCTTATTTTCAAAGTATAGGATATAAATACTTATCATATATTACAAAAGAAGTTAGTGGAATACAAATATATATAACAACTACAATAATAGCCTTTGTTTTATATAAATTTGTATATTTATTATTTAAAAGTTATAAAGATGTTCATTAAAGAATGAGAATAAGATGCTATTTTTTATAGCATCTTATTTTTTATGTGTGCTAAGGATGGATAAAACTTGGCGGAAAAAGTCAATTTAGTTACTAGTAGAAAATTAAAATGGTATCCATCATTAGATGGATCTTAAATGATACTTTAATTTTTTTATATAATTATATAACTTTTTTAATATTAAATAAAAAATGTGATTAATATCACAGAATTAATATTTTAAAGTAGTATAATTAAGAAGAAATATTTTTTTGAAATTATTATATAAATTTAAGTGAAAAAATTAACAATAAACAAAAGATAAAGTTAATTTTAAAATTATTTAATTAATTCGGGAGGAAAAAATGAATAAAAATTTGCTGAAAAAAACAGAGAATATTCCGGTGCCATTATTACCTACTATGGTTGGAGCGGCTACATTATCTAATATTTATTCCAGTTTAGGATATAGTTGGATAAGACATATAACAATGTGGATAGCAACTGGTGTTTTATTAGTTTACTTAGTTAAAATTTTCTCATTTACAGATACTTGTAAAAAAGAGTATTCTAATACAGTACCATCGAGTTTATATGCTGGTTTTACAATGATAACTATGATACTTGGATCCTATTATTTTGAATATAATAATTTTGTAGGTAAAAGTTTATGGGGAATTGGATTAGGATTACATGCAATTCATATATTAATATTTACATATAGAAATGTTATTAAAGGAATTAATAAAGATACTTTTGTACCAAGCTGGTTTGTAACCTATAATGGAATAATGGTTTCTGTTGTAGTGGGAGCTTCTATGAAAGAACCTTTTATAAATAAAATAGTATTGTATTATGGAATTTTAGTTTTAATTCTTATTATGCCATTTATGATAATTAGATTAATAAAACTACCTTTAAAAGATGCTTTATATCATACTCAAGCTATATTGCTTGCACCATCTAGTCTTTGTGTAGTTTGTTATTTAAATATTGTAGAAAATCCAAATAAATTTGTAATATATCCTCTATATTTAGTTGTATTTATTACTCTTTTATTTGTAGTGTACAAGCTTCCAGGATTCTTTTCATTTAAATTTACTCCAGCTTTTGCGGGATTAACATTCCCAATGGCTATAGGAATTTTAGCATCGATGAAAATGGCTACTTTCGTAAGTAATTCTGGCTATGAGGGTTTTGGTAATGTAATAAAGCAAATATCAGGAATACAACTTTATATAACTACAGCCATAATATCATTTGTTATGTTTAACTTTTTCAAATTATTTTTAAATGCAGTAAAAAATAAATAATAAATTAAAAAAACTTGTATCTCTAAGGATGCAAGTTTTTTAATTTATTTTAAAAAAGGTATTCACAAAAGGTAAAAAGTGGAGTATTATATTATTAAGAAATAAACATATCGGAATAGTAGGAATAAAAGGAGAGGTTAATATGAAAATAGCAAATAGCTTAATACAATTAATAGGAAATACGCCATTATTAGAATTATCAAATTATAATGCAGAAAAAAATACTTTAGGAAAAATAATTGCAAAACTGGAATACTTTAATCCAGGTGGAAGTGTAAAGGATAGAATAGGATTTGGAATGATAGAGGCTGCAGAAAAAAATGGATTATTAAATAAAGATTCAGTAATTATTGAACCGACTAGTGGGAATACTGGAATTGCATTAGCCTATATATCAGCTGCAAAGGGATATAAATTAATTTTAACTATGCCAGAAACTATGAGTATAGAAAGAAGAAATCTTTTAAAGGCTTTAGGAGCAGAATTAGTATTAACTCCAGGAGCAGATGGGATGAAGGGAGCTATTTCAAAAGCTAATGAATTAAGGGATTCCATAGAAAATTCAATTATACTTCAACAATTTGAAAATCCAGCAAATCCTGAAATTCATAGAGTAACAACAGCAGAAGAAATATGGAATGATACAGATGGACAAGTTGATATAGTAGTATCTGGAGTTGGGACAGGTGGAACTTTAACAGGGATAGGAGAAGTTTTAAAATCGAGAAAATCTGATGTTAAGATTATAGCTGTTGAACCTACTAACTCTCCAGTTATATCTGGAGGAAAACCAGGACCACATAAACTTCAAGGTATTGGAGCAGGATTTATACCAAAAAATTTAAATGTTGCACTTATTGATGAAGTAATAAAAGTTGATAATGAGGATGCTTTTAAAGCATCAAAGGATTTAGCACGAACTGAAGGATTACTAGTTGGAATATCATCAGGAGCAGCAATTGTAGCAGCAACAGAACTCGCAAATAGAGAAGAAAATAAAGGGAAAAATATAGTTGTAATTTTACCTGATACAGGAGAAAGATATTTATCAACTGATTTGTATAAATAATTTGTAAAAGTCATTGCTATTTCTAGTAATGACTTTTATTATTAATATATAATAAAGAGAAAAAGGTGATTAAGTGAAAATTTCAACTAAAGGAAGATATGGATTAAGAGCTTTAATTGACTTAGCTATTAATATGGATTCTGAAAATGTTAGTATTAAGGCTATTTCAGAAAGACAAAATATTTCTGAAAGATATTTAGAGCAAATATTTTCATTGCTTAGAAAAGCTGGAATAATAGTAGGTAGAAAAGGAGCCCAAGGTGGATATTCTTTAGGGAAAAATATAAGTGAATTAACTATATTAGAAATATTAAAGGTTCTAGAAGGTGACAGTATATTTATAGATATAAATGATAAGGAAGAAAATGAACTGGAAGATTTTGTGAATAAAAATTTATGGAAGGACATAAACAAAATTATAAATGATTATTTTATAAATATAACTTTAGAAGATTTAGTAGATGATTATAAAAAGTCTAAAGATACTATTATATATTATATTTAGAAATATGTTTTCCATAAGAATATTTATACTACAATTTTAATATTTTAGTTATATATCAAATTGTTAGGAGTAACTAAAATGTTTATAATCATTAAAATAAAAAAGAAAATAGTTGTAATTCTATTAATAATTTTTTTTATAAGTATTCTTTTAGTGGGGGTTAAAGATAATATAAGATATATTTTTAAAATAAGTTATAGAAGTTATTATAATGCGGAATTTTCATTTATAGATATAGAGTATTTAAAAAATAATTTAGAGTTAATAGATTTAGATTACAATTGGAATGAAGATTTAATATTTAATAATGAACCTAATAAAATAATTTATCATCATTGTGCAAGAAGTTATTGGAGTCCAGAAGGTATAAATGATTATCATAAGGAAAGAGGTTGGAAAGGTATAGGATATAATTTTTATGTTAGAAAGGATGGTAAAATATACTTAGGAAGACCTGAAAATGCAGAAGGAGCTCATACAAAAGGAGAAAATAGTAATTCAATAGGTATTTGTTTAGAAGGTAATTTTGAAGAGGAATCTTTATCTAAAGAACAATGGGAAAGTCTAATAAATTTATCTACTTATATAACTTTAAAATATGATATTTATAAAATAGTTGGTCATAGAGATGTTTATGATACATTATGTCCGGGAGAAAATTTTCCTATGAATGAAATAAAAAATGAAGTAATAAAAAATATAAAAAATTATAAAAATACTAAGTTTTAAAAGTGAAAATTAGGACTATTTTATAGCCCTAATTTTCACTTTTTTTATATTCTTCTAAAGCTTTAGATAATTGATCTGGACAAGATGTATCTTTTGTTCCACAAGTTATACCTTTTAATTTTAAAATAGCATCATCAACCTTCATTCCAACAACTAAAGCTGATATTCCTATTAAGTTTCCAGGACAACCTCTAACAAAATCTACTTTTTTTATTGTTTCATTATCAATCTCTAAATGTATTTCGCTTGTACAAACTCCCTTAGTTTTATAAACAAACATAAATAATACCTCCAAAATTTACTGCAAGAATATTATATATGCATATTTATAAAAAATAAAGACTATATGTAGAAATTTGAAGCAAAAGATAAAAGTTTGTTCCAAAACCAGAGAAATGTACATATATTATAAATGTATCTATAATAATAAGCTTAAGTAAAGGTGGTGTAGTATGGACTCTTTAATTTTATGTAATACAGGTAGTGATTCTATAACTAAAATACCTTTAGTTACATCTCTTGATAGTGATATAGTTTCTGAAGAAATATTCTTAACAAAGGGAGAAAATCCACTTAGGCCTAACGGAATATACATTAATAATAATATAGCATATATAGCTAATAATTATGATAATTCCATATCTATATTAAATATGAAAACTTTAAAAGAAGAAAATATAATATATGTAGGGGCTCATCCAAATGACTTAACAGGGTATGACAAATACTTATATATTGCTTGTTCAGAATCAAATGATGTTGTTATATATGATTTAGAAGAAAAGAAGATAATAGTAGAAATAAAAACTAATAATTGGCCTTATAATATTGAAATTAGTAGAGAACTTAAACTTTTGTTTATAACAAATTTTCAAAGTCATAATATATCTGTAATAGATATTAAAATTAATAAAGTTATAGGAGAGTTAACTACACTTGAGTATCCTACTAAAGTAAGAGTATCAAATGATGGTAAATCTCTATATGTCTGTGAAAGTTATATGGGAGATGAAAGAAATGGATACATTGAAGTGTTTGATTTATTTTCTTTAGAATCTATAAAAAAAGTGGAAGTAGGAAAGGTTCCTATCGATATATTTGAAGATGAAGATATACTTTATGTTTGTAATTTTATGGATAATAGTATTGATTTATTAAATAAATTCAATTTGAAGAAGATAAGAGAAATAAATTTGACTGGGATGCCTAGATCATTACTTAAGCATAATAATATTGTATATATATGTGACTATTTAAATGGAAGGTTACTGTGTTTAGATTTAATAAATAATAGCATGAAAGCCATAACAGTAGGAAGAGAACCTAATGCTATGACTTTATATTAATTATCATCACTAAATAAAGAGTTCATAATTTTATTATATATATCTGAAGGATTATCCTTCCACCTATTAGAAAGAGAAGTAGCTTGCTTTTTAGTAGGTACTGAAACTTTTAAAGATATTAGTAAATTATCATTTTCTAAAGCTTGTAAATCTACAATGAAAGAGTTATCTTTTCCTATTGTATAATCACTATGAATAGTTAATTCTTTTTTTATAGATTCTAACATTGAATGAAGATAATCATCGATTATCTTCTTTTTTATTGTAGAAATTCTATCAGAAAATAAAGAAAGTGTATTAGTTCCTTTTTCAGTTATATGAACTAAATTTTTATCATTTACTTTCTCATATCTTAAAAAGTCAGATGAAATTAATTCACTTATATATTGCTGTAAGGTAAAGTAGTTTATAAAATTATTTTCTAAAATAATTTCAGTAAGTTGTGTATTTGTAATAGGATGTTTTAAAGAATCCATTACATATAAAACTAATAATTTATTTTCTGCTAATTCAGCTGAGTTTTCGTACATATTAAACCTCCGTTTTAGAAAGTATAAATTTATTATAACATAATATTTAAATTTTAATAACTAGTATTATTGTCATTATTATAAAAAGTAAAGAATATAAATTAATTATAATAATTTTAGGAGGCTTAAATGAAGAGAAGATATAGAGTTATATTAAGTTTATTATTATTGTTATTTACTTTAATGATATCTATAGTTTTTACAGAAAAAACCAAATATAGCTTTACGGAAGTCTATAATGATAAACCAATTTACAGAGTTAAAACTGATGAAAAGAAATTGGCTTTAACATTTGATATTAATTGGGCAGAAAAAGAGGAAATTTATAACATATTAGAAGTGCTAGATAAATATAATGTAAAGGCAACCTTTTTTATAATGGGAGGTTGGGTAAATTATAGTGAAGAGAATAAAGATAAACTAATAAAAATAAAGGAGGGGGGACACGAAATAGGAAATCATAGTTATATACATCCTATGTTTAGCAGTATATCTGAAAGTAGAATGAAAGAAGAAATAGAAAAAACCAATAAAATTATTGAAGATACTGTAGGAGAAAAAGTTAAATTATTTAGATTTCCTAGCGGGGATTATAATGAAAAAGCTTGCAAGTTTATAGCTAGTGAAGGATTAATGAGTATTCAATGGGATGTTGACTCTGTAGATTGGAAAGAATTAGGAGCAGAAAAGGAGTATAATAGAGTTATGGAAAAGTTATCTCCAGGATCAATACTTCTATTCCATAACAATGCAAAATATACTCCAGGAAATTTAGATAGAATAATTAAAGAACTTCAAGAAGAAGGGTATAGTTTTGTTAAAGTTGGTGAAATGATTTACTATAATGACTATATAATTGATGAAAAAGGTGAGCAAATAAAAAATTAATTAAAAAATATTGAAAAATGATGATATAATGTATTATAATGGAAATATATCCAATGGGGTTAAAAAGCAAAGGAATAAAAAATATTACTAAGGGAGAGAGGGGTTAGTATTGGACAACTTGATGTTAAACAACAAAATTTATTTAGAGGGTAAGGTATTATCAGAATTAGAATTTAGTCATGAAATGTATGGGGAAGGGTTTTATACATTTTCAATGGAGGTTATGAGACTTAGCGATTCCGTAGATATTTTAAATATAACGGTTTCTGAAAGACTTATAGCTAATATGGATTTATCTATAGGTAAAGATATTATAGTAGATGGTCAATTAAGATCATATAATAAGTTTGTAGATGGATCAAACAAGCTTATATTAACTGTTTTTGCTAGAAACATAGAACCTTGTATAGAAAGAAGTAAAAATCCAAATGAGATTTTCTTAGATGGATATATTTGCAAGGAACCTGTTTATAGAACAACGCCGTTTGGAAGAGAAATTGCTGATGTGTTATTAGCTGTAAATAGAGCTTATAATAAATCAGATTATATTCCTACAATAGCTTGGGGAAGAAATTCAAGATTTTGTCAAAGCTTAGAAGTAGGAGATAATATTAGAGTTTGGGGAAGATTACAAAGTAGAGAATATCAAAAGAAAGTAAATGATACAGAGGTAATAAAGAAAATTGCTTATGAAGTATCTGTTTCTAAAATGGAAAAAGTTCAAAATGATGAATCTGAACCAATAATTGAAATTGATGAACAAGAAGTAATGTAGAAAATAAATTAGGGTGAAAAGTTATACTTTTCACCCTTTATTAATTTACTTTCTTAAATCATCTAAAAGTTTAGTCTTATCTTTAGTTTTTTCATCAACGGATTTAATTATTTTAGCAGGGCTTCCAGCAACAACAACATCAGAAGGAACATCTTTAGTTACAACAGAACCTGCAGCTATTACACTTCTGTTTCCGATTTTTACACCTTCTAAAATAACAGCATTTGCACCAACTAATACATCATCACCAATTTCACAAGGTGTTTTACTAGGGGGTTCTAGAACTCCAGCAACTACAGCACCAGCACCTATATGAGATCTTTTCCCGATTTTTGCTCTAGCACCTATCACAGCATTCATATCTATCATTGTATCTTCTCCAATTTCTGAACCTATGTTTATTACTGCTCCCATCATAATAATAGCATTTTTATCTATTTTAACTTTATCTCTTATTATAGCACCTGGTTCAATTCTAGCATTTATATTTAATAAATTTAACATAGGAATAGCAGAGTTTTTTCTGTCATTTTCAATTCTGTAGTTATTAATAAGAGAAATATTCTTATTAATAAATTCTTTTATCAAATGGTATTCTCCAAATATAATATAAAAATCGTTGTTTCCATAGAATTCCAAATCTTTAATATCGGTAGAGCTCAAATCACCATTTATGTATGCTTTTACTGGTGTAGTTTTTTTTGTGTTTTTTATGAATTTTGCTATTTCATAAGGATCGGTTAAGTCGTTATAATCCATTAAAAATCCTCCTATAATAAATAAGTTGAAAAAATTATATCAATATATTGGAAGTATATCAATAGTAAGGAGGTTTATTGCAAGAAAGAATGTTATTATTTACAAATAAGTTGTACTTAATGTAAAATTTATTAAAAGGAGATGATAAGTTTGAAATTAGAAAAAGGATTAGTTCAAATATATACAGGTGAAGGAAAAGGAAAAACGACTGCTGCTATAGGGCAAGGTATAAGAGCTTATGGTAATGGGCTTAAAGTATATATGCTACAATTTTTAAAAGGAGGAAAAACAGGCGAGTTAAAAACAATAGATGAATTAGGAGATAATTTTAAAATTTTTAGATTTGAAAAACCAAAAGATTTTACTTGGAATTTAACAGATGAAGAAAAGGAAGAATTAAGATTAGAAATTAGAGAAGGATATAATTTCATATTAGATGTAATTAAAGAAAATAAGTGTGATGTATTAATTATAGATGAGGTAATGGCTGTATTATCAAATAAATTTTTATCTGTAGAAGAGGTAACATATATTATTGATAATAAGCCAGAAACTATGGAACTTATATTAACAGGAAGAAATGTTCCAAAAGAGATATTAGAAAAAAGCAATTTGGTTACGGAAATGAAATGTATTAAACATTATTTTAGTGAAGGAGTTCCTGCAAGAGAAGGAATAGAATACTAAAATAATATCATTGAGGGGGCTAATTTGTGAATAAAAATTTAAATGATATAGAAATGTCAGGAATAAGAAGGTTTTTTAATAAGGTTAAAGATGTAACTGGAGCAATTTCATTAACATTGGGGCAACCAGATTTTAAAACACCAGTAGAAATTAAATATGGAATTATAAAAGCTGTTGAAGAAGATAAAACTATTTATACAGATAATTTTGGTGTTATAGATTTAAGAAAAGAAATATCTAAGTATTTGAATGTTAAAGGAGTTAATTACTCTTATGAGGATATATGTGTAACAGTTGGAGGAAGTGAAGCTTTATTTTCTTCATTAGCTGCTTTGATTAATAAAGGAGATAAAGTATTAATTCCGACTCCAGCATATCCAGCATATGAAAATATAGTTAAGATATTAGGAGGAAAAGTCATAAATTATTATTTAAAGGATGACTTTTCTCTTGATATATTAAATTTAGAAAAAATAATAAAAAAAGAAAAGATAAAATATATGATTTTATCATATCCATCGAATCCAACAGGCGCTATACTAAGTAAAGAAGAATTTCAATTACTTATAAATTTAATAAAAGAAAATGATTTATATGTAATTAGTGATGAAATTTACGAATCTTTTTGCTATGAAGATTATTATAGTGTTTCTATGGATGAAAATATTATAAATAATATAATTTATATTGGCGGCTTTTCAAAAATGTTCTCTATGACCGGAATTAGAGTTGGGTTTATAGCTGCTAAAGGAGATGTTTTTAATGAAATAGCTAAGGTTCATCAATACAATGTATCTTGTACAAATTCTATAGGGCAATATGGAGTTATAGAAGGATTAAAATATGGACTTCATTATGTAGATAAGATGAAAAATGAATTTAGAAAAAGAAAAATATATGTAGAACAAGGATTAAATGAATTAGATATAGATTTTACATCGCCTAAAGGAGCATTTTATATATTTCCATCTATAAAAAAGTATAAAATGACTTCAGAAGAGTTTTGTGAAAGGTTATTATATGAAGAAAAAGTTGCTTGTGTACCAGGCAGTGCTTTTGGAAAAGGTGGAGAAGGCTATATTAGGATTTCTTATTGCTATTCTATAGAAGAGCTTAGAGAGGCTTTCGATAGAATTGGAAAGTTTGTAAATAGAATAAGTGAAAATCAAAAAAGCTTATCAAATGATTAATTTATTTGATAAGCTTTTTATAATTTTTAAATTTATGTTTAAACTTAGAAATATTATAGGAATGTGACTTAAACTATAAAATAGAAGCTAGATATGATAGCAATAAATATATTAGAAGAGTGTATTAACATAGATATTGTACACATTAAACGTACAAATATAAAGAAATGTCCGTATATTTCTATTTTTATATAAATTCAATAATATAAAAAATTGATAGATTAATAAAAATTAGAAAAATGAAGGATTAATAAATATACTTGCAGAACTATAGGAAAAATGCACCTGTAAGCGTTTTCTAGAGGAGAGGTATATCTTTTAGTAATTATGAAAAAAAAGAGGATATTATTAATACATTATCAAAATACCCCTTGTATATTTAAAATGTTAATTGACAAATTTGAATAATATAATATAATTATTAATATCTACATTTTGGAATAATCGTAGAATAATGAATGGGGGTTGAAAACAAATGGTAAAGTATATAGGAAAGAGACTTTTAACTAGTATAATTACAGTTTGGGCAGTAATTACTATAGTTTTCTTTCTAGTAAGAATGATGCCGGGCGGTCCATTTGATGGAGAAAAAATTACGCCTGAAATGAAAGCTCAATTAAATGAAAAGTATGGATTGGACAAGCCGGTTGGAGAACAATACACACTTTATATGAAAAACCTTTTAAAAGGTGACTTTGGTAAGTCTATGAAATATAAAGGAAGAGAAGTTTTAACAACTATAAAGAAAAGCTTTCCTAACTCAGCTAAAGTAGGAACTGTATCTATAATATTTTCTGTAGTTGTTGGAGTTGCACTTGGTATAATAGCTGCATTGAAGGCTGATAAGTGGCCAGATAGATTGTGTATGATATTAGCAACCTTAGGTATAACAATACCAAGTTTTGTAATGGGGACTTTCCTTATATATATATTTACAGTACAGATGAAAGGTTTTTTACCTGCTACAGGATTAAGTAAACCTAAAAATTATATAATGCCTGTTATAGCATTATCAGGAAGCTCAATGGCATTTATAACAAGATTAACAAGAAGTAAATTAATTGATGTACTTAAATCAGATTACATAAGAACAGCAAAAGCTAAGGGGTTAAGTGGAAAATCAATAATTTTTAAACATGCATTAAGAAATTCATTGATACCAGTTGTAACTTATTTAGGACCTTTAGTTGCTGGAGTACTAACAGGATCTTTTGTAGTAGAAAAAATATTTGCAATACCTGGACTTGGAAATGAATTTACTTTATCAATAACTAACAGAGATTATACTTCATTATTAGGGGTAACAGCATTTTATTGTACGCTAATAGTAATATGCAATCTTTTAGTTGATATTGTATATGTATTAATAGATCCAAGAATTAAATTAGAAGGTTAATAGGGGGAGTAAAAATGGAAAATTTAAAAGTTGACTTAGATATTGATAAAGAATTATTTACTCCTTTAAGTGAAGAGGAAAAAAAGTTTGAAGAGATAGTTAGACCAAGTGTTGGATATTGGGCAGATGCTTGGAGAAGATTAAAAAGCAATAAAGTAGCATTATTTTCTTTAATAATGATTATATTAGTTGTGCTTTTAGCATTTATTGGACCAGTATTAATGGAAAAGATGCTTGGTTATACATATTATGATACAAATTTACAAGCAACAGATTTAAGACCAAGTGCAAAACATTGGTTTGGAACAGATAATTTAGGTAGAGATTTATTCGTAAGAGTTATGTATGGTGCTAGATATTCACTTATTATTGCAGTTTCTGCAGCAGCAATTAACTTAGTAATAGGTGTATTATATGGTGGAGT
Organism: Clostridium gallinarum; assembly: GCF_014836325.1. Classification (GTDB taxonomy): domain Bacteria; phylum Bacillota; class Clostridia; order Clostridiales; family Clostridiaceae; genus Clostridium; species Clostridium gallinarum. The sequence continues at coordinate 63,421 of NZ_JACSQZ010000002.1, read as the reverse complement.
TGCTGGATTCTTTGGTGGTAAAGTAGATAATATAATGATGAGAATAGTTGATGTTTTATATTCTATTCCGACTCAAATATATGTAATTATATTAATGGCTGCTTTTAAGAAAGAAGGGTCTACTGGTTTAACTACTATTATTTTAGCAATGGCAATTTCTTATTGGGTTGGTATGGCTAGAATAGTTAGAGGAGAAATTCTTGAATTAAAGCAAAGAGAATTTGTTCTTGCAGCTAAAGCTCTTGGAGCTTCAAAGACAAGAATATTATTTATACACTTAATTCCAAACTGTATGGGATCTATATTAGTAACTTTAACTTTATTTGTACCGCAAGCAATATTTACAGAAGCTTTCTTAAGCTTTATAGGATTAGGTATAAATGCTCCATTAGCATCACTTGGAACTTTAGCAAATGATGCAAGTGGATTATTAAGTACTGCTGCTTATCAATTATTATTCCCAGCAGGAGCAATTTGTATAATTATATTAGCATTTAACTTATTTGGTGATGGATTAACAGAAGCTTTAGATCCTAAAAATAAGAAGTAGGAGGATGACAAATGAGTAAATTATTAGAAGTGAAAAATTTAAAAACCTCCTTTAGAACTCATATAGGTGATGTAAAATCGGTAAGGGGAGTATCCTTACATTTAGATAAAGGAGAAGCTTTAGGAATAGTTGGAGAATCGGGTTGTGGAAAATCTGTAACTATGATGTCTTTAATGAGATTATTAGCTGATAATGCATCTATTGAAGCAGATGCTATACTTTTTGATGGAAAAGATATAACAAATCCAACAGAAAGAGAAATGCAAGAAATAAGAGGAAATGATATGGCTATGATCTTCCAAGATCCTATGACATCATTAAATCCATTATTTACTGTTGGAGATCAATTAACAGAGCATTTAATAAAGCATAAAAAAGTTTCTAAAAAGGAAGCTAGAGAAATGGCAATAAAAATGCTTGATATGGTTGGAATACCAAGTCCTGAAAAAAGACTTTCTCAATATCCACATGAATTTTCAGGTGGTATGAGACAAAGAGTTATGATTGCTATGAGTTTAATTTGTGAACCTAAGCTTATTATAGCAGATGAACCAACTACAGCTTTAGATGTTACAATTCAAGCTCAAATATTAGACTTGATGAAGGATTTAAAAGAAAAGGTAAATACATCTATTATATTAATAACACATGATTTAGGTGTAGTTGCAGATCTTTGTACAAGAATAAATGTTATGTATGGTGGATTAATAGTTGAAGAAGGAACAGATGAAGATATATTCTACAATGCTAGACATCCATATACATGGGGACTTTTAAATAGTGTTCCAAATCCTAAAAGTGAACTAAAAGAAAAGTTAGTTCCAATTGAAGGACAACCACCTGATTTATTAAAACCACCAGTTGGATGCCCTTTTGCAGCAAGATGTAAATATGCAATGAAGGTTTGTTTAGAGAAACAGCCACCTTTATTTGAAATTTCAGAAGGTCATAAAGCGGCATGCTGGTTATGCCATGAAAATGCGCCAAAAGTAGAATCACCAATTAGGAGGGAAGACTAATGGATAAGAAAAATGATGTAATATTAGAAGTTAAGAATCTTTGTAAATACTTCCCTGTAAATAAAGGTCTTTTTGCTAAGCCAAGCTTTGTTAAAGCTGTAGATGATGTTTCTTTTACAATAAAAAGAGGGGAAACATTAGGACTAGTAGGAGAATCAGGTTGTGGTAAAACTACAACCGGAAGAACTATATTAAAATTATATGAACCAACTTCTGGTCAAATTATATTTAATGGGGAAGACATAACTAACTTTAGTGAAAAGAAAATGGTTTCTTTAAGAAAGAATATGCAAATGATATTCCAAGATCCATATGCTTCTTTAAATCCTAGAATGACTGTTGGCGATATCATAGGAGAAGCAATAGATATTCATGGATTATATAAGGGAGAAGAAAGAACTAAGAGAATTAGATATCTTTTAGATAGAGTAGGACTTAATGGAAGTCATATAAATAGATATGCTCATGAATTCTCAGGTGGACAAAGACAAAGAATAGGGATTGCAAGAGCTCTTGCAGTTCAACCAGACTTTATAGTATGTGATGAACCTATTTCAGCTCTTGATGTATCTATTCAAGCTCAAGTTATTAATATGCTTGAAGAGTTACAAGAAGAATTTGGATTAACATATCTTTTTATAGCACATGATTTATCAATGGTTAAACATATATCAACTCATATTGGAGTTATGTACTTAGGTAAAATGGTAGAGAAAGGTCCAGCTGATGATGTTTATTTAAAACCAAAGCATCCATATACTCAAGCTTTACTTTCAGCAGTTCCTATTCCAGATCCAAGAGAAGCTAAATCTAATAAGAGAATAGTTTTAGAAGGAGATATTCCTTCTCCAATAGATCCGCCACCGGGATGTAGATTTAAAGGAAGATGTAAGTATGCTATGCCTATATGTGGGGAAAAAGATCCTGAACTTAAGGAAGTTGAACCAGAACATTTTGTAGCATGTCACTTATTTAACAAGTAGATACAAATTGCATAATAGCAATTAGTATAAAAAAACTAAAGTTTAAATTTAATTATATTAAGGGGGAAACACAATGAAGAGCAATAAGCTTAGAAAAATTTGTGCAGTAGCACTAACACTTGCTCTTGGAATGTCTATTTTTGCAGGATGTGGAAATAGTGATTCAGGAGAAGGTGGAAGAAAATTAATTTATAATCTAGGAGAAGATCCAGATACAATTGATCCTACATTAAATACTTCATCAGGAGCAGGTTCAATAATTGATAATGCTTTTGAAGGATTAATGAGACTAGATGAAAATGAAAAAGCAAAACCAGGTGTAGCTGAAAGTTATGAAGTTTCAGATGATCAACTAGTATATACTTTCCATTTAAGAGAAAATGCTAAGTGGTCAGATGGAGAGCCTGTTACTGCAAAAGATTTTGAATATTCATGGGTAAGAGCTTTAACTAAAGAAACTGCTGCTGAATATAGCTATCAATTATTCTACATAAAGAATGGAGAAAAATTCTATAATGGAGAAGCAACTAGAGAAGAACTAGGAATTGAAGTTGTAGATGATTATACTTTAAAGGTAACTTTAGAGGCTCCAACAGCTTATTTCTTAGAACTTACAGCATTTACAACTTATATGCCGCTTAGAGAAGATATAGTATCAGCTGATCCAGAAGGATGGGCAACTGAACCAGAAACATATATTTCTAATGGACCTTTCAAATTAGTACAATGGGATATGAAAGATCAATTAGTATTTGAAAGAAATGAAGAATATTGGAATGTTGAATCAATAAAACTTCCAGGCGTAGTTTATAAATTAGTTACTGATCAAAATACTGCATATGCATCTTTAAAATCAGGTGAATTTGATATGGTTGATACTGTTCCACCAGCAGAAATTGCATCTGGACAAGAAGAAGGTTTAGTTACAATTTATCCAAACCTTGCAACATATATGCTAGTAATAAATGTTGGTAAGCAATCAACATTACCTGAAGATGTTAAAAAAGCTTTAAGTAATGAAAAAGTAAGAAGAGCTTTATCAATTGCTATAGATAGAAAAGCAATTACTGATAATGTTACTAAATCAGGACAAATTCCTGCATATAGCTTTGTTCCACAAGGAATATTAAATGAAGATGGAGAAGATTTTGCAGATAGAGAATACTATGATGCAAATCAAGCTAATATAGAAGAAGCTAAGAAGTTATTAGCAGAAGCTGGATATCCAAATGGAGAGGGTCTTCCAACTTTAGAGTTTATGTATAACACTGAAGGAGATCATAAGTTAATAGCTCAAGCTATACAACAAGACTGGGCTAAGATAGGTGTTAATGTTGAATTAACTAACCAAGAATGGAAAGTATTCTTAAATACTAGACAAGAAGGTGGTTATGAAATAGCTAGACATGGTTGGTCAGGAGACTATGTTGATCCAATGACATTCTTAGATTTATGGGTAACTGGTGGTGGAAACAATGATGCTGGATACTCAAATCCTGAATATGATAAGCTAGTTGCTGAAGCTAAGCAAGAAGCAGATGCAGATAAGAGATGGGAAATCATGAAGCAAGCTGAAGACATAGTAATGAATGATATGCCAATAATCCCATTATATTACTACACTAAAGTTAAGGGAGCTAAACCTGAAGTTAAGGGGGTTAGAGTTTCTACTTTAGGACATGTATTCTTTGATGGAGCTTATATAGAAGAATAATAAAATTATTAAAGAGAAGGCTGTTTTTAACAGCCTTCTTTTAATTTCCAGCTCTATTGAAGTGTTGGCTAGAAAAACCTTCTCTTTTAATTGATTTATGTTTTGCGTTAGGATTATGATTATGTCCTTCTTCAGTTATTGGAGTTTGATAATTACATTTTTCCATTCTTGCTTTTTTGTTATCAGGTTGACTATCTTTAGGCATAGTATTCCTCCTTAATAATTGTTATATTTTATTATTCCACATAGATTTATAAATAAACTAGAAAAACATGGTGAATAGCTTTCATTAAATGAAAACTAAAAAATGGCTGTCATAAAGACAGCCATACTAATATTATATAAGCTATTTTGTTTTTAATTTAATGTAATAAAATTTATATACCTAGTAAATCTTCCATATTATAAATTCGAGGATAGAACATATCTGCCATATATTCAGCAGCTTTTAAAGCTCCAACTGCAAAAACTTCTCTGGATAATGCAGTGTGTGAAAGTTCTATGATTTCTCCAGAACCTGCAAAAATTATATCATGCTCTCCAACTATTGAGCCACCTCTTACTGCATGAATACCAATTTCATTTTTTTCTCTTTTAGAAAAGCCATCTCTACCAAAAACATACTTAGATTCAATAGGTAATGAGTTTTTAATAGTATCAGCTAATAAAATAGCAGTACCACTTGGCGAATCTACTTTTTGATTATGGTGCTTTTCTATTATTTCTATATCATAATTTTCATATAAATTTGGAACAATCTTCTTTAATAATGAATTTATTAAATTAATTCCTAAAGACATATTGGCAGATTTAAATATAGGAATAATATTACTTTTTTCTTTTATTAATTTTAAATCCTCATCACTATATCCTGTAGAGCATAATATAATTGGTTTATTATTTTTAACAGAAAAGTTTAATAAGTCCACTAAGGCTTCAGGCCTTGAAAAATCAATTAACACATCATAATATATATCTACATCACTAGTATTTTTAAAAACTTTAAAGTTATATTTTTCTGTAGGAAATTTATCTATTCCAGCAACTATTTCAATGTTTGGAAAATTCTTTGAAGCATTAACTACTACCTCACCCATTTTTCCTGAACAACCATTTAATAAAACTTTTATCATATAATTCTCCTTATAATAAATTATAATTTCTTAAAGATTCTATTAATAAATTTAGATTATTACTATCCATTTCACAAAGTGGTAATCTAAAATTACCAACTTCTTTTCCCATTAGATTTAAAGCTGTTTTTACTGGGATAGGATTAGTTTCTATAAATAATTTATTAATTAAATCTATATTTTTTAATTGGAGTTTCAAAGAAGCTTTAAGATCTCCATTTAGATAAGCATAAGTCATGTCATGGACTTCTTTTGGAATTATATTAGCTAATACAGATATTACACCTATACCACCTAAGGATAAAATAGGAATAATTTGATCATCATTTCCTGAGTATATATCTATTTTATCTTGACAAAGAGATTTCATTTCTGCTATTTGGCTTATATTCCCACTAGCTTCCTTAATAGCAACTATATTATTTAATTTAGTTAACTCTAATAATTGTTTTGGAGAAATATTTACACCGGTTCTACTTGGAACATTATATAATATAATAGGAGTATTTACTGCATTATTAATTGCTTCATAATGCTTGTACAATCCATTTGTAGATGTTTTATTATAATAAGGTGTTATTATAAGTAGTGCATCTACACCTACGGATTCTGCGTATTTACTCATTTCAATAGACACATTAGTGTCATTGGTTCCTGTGCCTGCGATAACAGGTACTCTTTTATTAACAGTATCTACAGTGAATTTAATGACTTTTTCTTTCTCTTCATTTGTCATTGTACTAGATTCACCAGTGGTACCACAAATTACAATAGCATCAGTTTTCTCTTCAATATGCCATTCAATTAATTCTTTTAATTTTTTATAATTAACTTCATTATTATCATAGAAAGGTGTTACTATTGCTACTGCTGATCCTTTGAATATTGACATTACATATCACTCCCTATTAATAGTTCAGCTATTTGGACTGCATTAAGTGCAGCTCCTTTTCTAATATTATCAGCAACTACCCATAGGTTTAATCCATTATCTATGCTAAAATCCCTTCTAACACGTCCAATAAAAACACCATCTTTACCACTTGCCATTAGAGGTGTAGGATACTTTAAATTATTAATATCATCATAAAGTGTTATACCATTTGTATTATTAAATAAGTCAAATATATCACTTAATTCAAATGGTTTTTCAAGTTCAACATTTATACTTTCGCTATGACTATTTAATACAGGTACTCTAACAGTAGTTGCTGTAATTTTTAAATTATTATTGTGAAGAATTTTTTTTGTTTCTTCGATCATTTTAATTTCTTCTTTTGTATAACCATTTTCTAAGAATACATCTATTTGAGGTAAACAATTACCAGCTATTGGATAAGGGAATTTCTTAGGTGGTTTTCCATTTAACCCATCTTCTAAATCAGATATTCCTTGAACACCTGCACCTGAGACTGCTTGATAAGTAGAATATACTATTCTTTTTATTCCGTAATTATCCATTAGAGCTTTTAATGGAATCATTGCTTGTATTGTAGAACAGTTCGGATTAGCTATAATTCCATTATGAAGTTTAATATCCTCAGGATTAACCTCAGGAACAACTAAAGGAACATTTTTATCCATTCTAAAAGCACTAGAATTATCTATAACAACAGCACCATAAGATGAAAATATTGGTGAGAATTTTAAACTAACATCTCCACCAGCTGAAAATAAAGCAAAATCAATTTTCTTATTTTTAATATTTTCTTCGGATGTTTCTTCAACAAAATACTTATTGCCTTTAAATGATAGCTCCAAACCAGCAGATCTTTTTGATGCAAAAAGATATAGATTTTTAATAGGAAAATTCCTTTCTTCTAGAATTTCTAAAAACTTTCGACCTACATTACCAGTAGCCCCAACTATAGCAACATTGTACATAAACTTTTCCCCCTTTTATTATAAGTAAATATAAAAATATACTTACTAATAACTATAGTTAAATAATTGAAAAAATTCAATACTTTATTATAATATATAAAATTTTCTTGTATAAAGTGATAAATAAATTTATTTGCATATTGAAAAAAATATTGGGGAAAATATAAATATTAAATTTATAGGGGGTAATAAAATGAGTAAAACACCATTAAAAAAGATAATAAAATCAAAAATAAAATCAAATAAGGAACTTACAGATGCTGAAATATTAAGAGAGAAAATTAAATATGAAATTGCAGATGAATTAGGATTAAAGGAAAAAGTAGATACATATGGATGGGGAGGACTAACAGCAGAAGAAACTGGAAGAATTGGAGGTATTATGACTAAAAGAAAGAGAATGCTTAAAATACCAACTAATGATGAAATATTGGGAAGAAAATAGAGAAATTTACAATGCTTTCATTAACTCATTGACTAAAATAAATTTTACATTTAATATATATAATGAAGTAAATTACTATGATTTAAAATATAGTTAGATTAGATGTAGAATACTTATTATTACTATATAATAGCAATGGGGGTATTACTTTGGCATACGGAGATTTTGCTGAAATTTACGATGAATTAATATATGAAGACATTGATTATGATTCTATGTGTTCTAGGATAATAGAAATTTGTAAAGAGCAAAAAATAAATTTTAATAACTACTTAGATATAGCTTGTGGAACAGGGAATGTAACTTTAAGATTAGCTAAAAATTTTAAAGAAGCTTTTGCTGTTGACTTATCAGAAGATATGTTAAGAGAAGCTTTTGAAAAGTTAAAAAAAGAAAAAGTAAAATGTAAAATACTTTGCCAAGACATGAGCGAACTAACATTAAATAGAAAGTTTGATTTAATAACATCAGTATTAGATTCTAGCAATTATATAATTGAAGAAGATAAATTTATTAATTATTTAAGAAGTGTAAAAAATCATTTAGATGATAATGGAGTATTTATTTTCGATATAAATTCATACTATAAACTTTCAAGTATTTTAGGAAATAATATATATACATATAGTGAAGAAGATGTTTTTTATACTTGGGAAAATGTATTTGAAGAAGAAATATTAAGTATGTATTTAACTTTCTTTGTAAAAAGAGGGGAATTATATGAAAGATTTGAAGAAGAACATTTGGAAAGAGCCTATACTGAGGAGTTTATAGAAGAAAACTTAAAAAAAGTAGGATTTAATCTTATAGGTAAATTTGATGGCTACACTAATTTAAGTGTTTCCAATAACACGGAAAGAATAGTGTATGTTGTAAAAAAGATGAATAAAATGGAGGAATTTTAATGGATAAAATTATAAGAGCTACGGCAAAAGATGGGATGATTAGAATTATTGCTGGAGAAACAACAAATTTAGTTAATACAGGTACAAGTGTTCATGAATGCTCTCCAGTTGCAGCTGCAGCGCTAGGAAGAATGCTAACAGCTGGTTCTTTAATGGGAGTAACATTAAAATCAGATAAGGATGTAATTACTTTAAAAATTAATGGTGGAGGAGAAGCAAAAGGTATAACAGTTACAGCTTATGAAGGTGGAATAGTAAAAGGTTATATTGGAAATCCTTATGGAGAGTTACCTCTTAACTCTAAGGGTAAATTAGATGTTGGTGGATATATAGGAACTAATGGAGAATTTACTGTAATTAGAGACTTAGGAATGAAGGATCCTTATATAGGTCAAGTTCCTATATATACAGGTGAAGTAGCTGAAGATTTAGCATATTACTTTACTGTTTCAGAGCAAACACCATCTGCAGTTGCATTAGGAGTTTTAGTTGATACGGATTATTCAATTAAAATGGCTGGAGGATTTATAATACAAATGATGCCAGATGCTGATGAGTTATTATCAGACTTGCTTACATATAGATTAGAAGAGTTACCTTCTTTAACCACAATGTTATTAGAGCATGGAAGCATTGAAAAAGTTATAGAATTTATATTTGAAGATATGGATTTAAATATATTAGAAGAGATGCAACCAGAATTTAAATGTGATTGTACAAGAGAAAGAGTTGAGTCAGTTTTAGTTTCTATTGGAGAAAAGGATTTAGAAGAAATATATAATGATAAAAAAGAAGAAGAAGTAAGATGCAATTTCTGTAATGCTGCTTATAAGTTTACTCATGAAGAAATTGGAGAAATTTTAAACAAAGCTAGAAATAAATAATTTTAAGATATAAGTATTGTGAGTTTAAGTTAAATAATAAAATTTAATTTTAAAAGTATAGCAATATAGAGAATCCCCATATAGTAGACAAATTTAAAAATACCTTTAGAGGTAAATATTTGTTAACTATTTGGGGATTTTTAATTTAATATAATATATTGGAGGCACCACCCAGATTTGAACTGGGGAATAAAGGTTTTGCAGACCTCTGCCTTACCGCTTGGCTATAGTGCCTAGTTATAATAATAGATTATGCTTGTTTTAAAATTTTGACACTATTTTTAATAAAATTTATTGATAAATATAATAATATATAGGAGGTGATATAATGAGTGTTTTTAATAAGATAAATGATATTCTTTTGAATAGTAATAAACCTTCAATAGAATTAGAAAAGCTATTTAAAGAAGATGAGTTTATAAAAAGTGACTTTAGGATTATAGGGGATTTGAAAAATGTACCTCAAGATAAAAAATTTCATCCTGAAGGTAATGTATGGAATCATACTAAGATGGTTGTAGATTTAGCAGCAAGAATAAAAGAGTATTCAGAAAATAGTAAAAACTTTATGTGGAGTTCAATATTTCATGATATAGGAAAAGTTAAAACTACTAGATTTATTAAAGGAAGATATAGGTCATATAATCATGATATAGAAGGAGAAAAAATTACATATAAAATATTAAAAAATTATATGAATGAAGAAGAGGCTGTAAATATTTCAGAAATAGTTAGATTCCATATGCACCACATTTATATATTAAAGGATTTACCTTTTGCAGATATTGAAAAACTAATTAAAAGCAGCAATTATAATGATATAATATTATTGTTTATATGTGATAAATTAGGTAGAGGAAGTAAAGGTATAGAAGAGAAAATAGATACTATTAATGAAGTTGAATTTATTTTAGAAAAGATAGAAAGATATGAAGCGAATATAAATATTGAAATTAGTAAAAGGTTACAAAAAATAAACGACATTGTAATTAAATAGGAGGTTTTCCTCCTATTTAATTACAATGTTTTTTATGTATATGAAAGTATAAAAAGTTATGCCTTATTATTAACTATTTATACTTTTCTTCCTTTAGTTTGAAAAGAGATAAACATTGTATGACGGCGACTTGGAGCGCATGCGACGGAGCAAGGAATATAATGTTTATCTCTTATTTTATTCTTTATAAGATATATTAATATAAATTTAGAAACATTTATATTAATAATACGTATTATAATAAAGACTAAAGCACAAAAAGGCTACCTCTATCAATTAATTTTGTATTTTTAAGATAAACTGGTTTAACGTCATATTTACTTAAAAATATCTTTACTTCTTCACCATATTTATAAAAGTCTAAATTACCAAAGAAGGCCATTGTGTCAGGTGTTATTAATCCTCCAGTACCTCCGATAAAACCATAATCTAACCCTTCTAGTACTATATCTCCAGGAGGTAAAAGTAATATATCAAAATTGTATTTTAATAAAGTTTTATATATTCCAATATCGTTAGTTATAAGGGCTTTATCTGAAACTGGCAAACATGAGCATTTAGTGTAACCTTGCTTTACATTAATTAAATTTTTATCTTTATTATAAAACAATAAATTTTCATCAGTATATTTCAAATTATGAATGAAGTAATTACTAATATTAAGAGCGTTTAAACATATATTATTTGGATAATTTGTTTTTAAAAAGCTTTTACTATCTATATAAGAAATATTTAAATTATTTAAAGTGTTTTTAAATTTAATATCCATATCTCTATTTATTAAAATTTTTTTTTGGCTTTTATCTAATATATGCACTTGTATATCTACATGCCCATCAATAGCTTTATATAAGTTAGGGTAACGAGGAATTTCAATTATATCTAAATTTAGAGAGCTTAAAATTTCTTTTTCATGACAACTAGTTCTATAATCTACAAAGCAAAACATTATAATCTCCTAATCAATTTTATTTTTTTTATTATAAAATATTTATTATTATTTGTCGATTAGTAAGAAATAATTTTTGAATATAGTTGATTTTTTTATACATACTATTATTAGAAAGGGAGTGGAATCCATGCTTGTTTTAAGACTTGTTTATAATAATAACTTGGATTTTATTAGTGAAATTCAAGAATTAAGATCTTTACTTAAGAAAAAAGACATCAAAATAGGAATAGTAGAAAGTGTGGAATTAGAAAACCATATAGTAAAAATTTTATGTGATGATAGTAGTTATAATGAAAGAGTTAAAGAAATTGTAAATTTATATATAAGCAATATACTATATAAAATTGTATTAGAAGAATATAAAAATAAAGAAATGTTTGATTATTTAACAGAAAATTATTTCTTTTTAAAGCAAGATGAGATAATAGAAATTGAAGATCAAATAATGAAGGTATTATTTAATAATGATTCAATTAGCTTTGACAATTTAATATATTGTCTTAATAAAATAAATAATATAATAGAAAAAATTAAGATTTGCTTAGAGGAAAATTCTGAAATAAATATTAATGGATTTATAAGATTTAGAATGAAAGAACTTAGAGAAGATATAGAGAGTATAGTAGATAAAGTAATTGAAACTTATATGGTAGAAAAAGAATATAGGGAATTTATTAAATTGCTAAAATATTTTGTTGAAATTCAAGAAAGTAAAATTGAAAAAGTAAATATTATTATTGATGGAGAAGGAAATTACTCAATAGTAGATATTGATAAAAAAGATATTTTTAGTGAATTTATGAAGGAAATTATAGAGTGTAAAGTAGATAATGAAGTAAAAATGGAGGATATAATTATTAGCGGATTAATAACTAATGCTCCAAAGAGTGTAGTGATACATGGTAAGGAAAATTGTATTAACAAGGAATTTATTAATACAATTGAAAATGTTTTTGGAAATAAGGTGAGTTTTTGCAAAGATTGTAATTTATGCGCTGAAAAACAAGTTAAATTTTAAAATAATGTTGACAAGTTTTTTAGCAAATAATATAATAACTAGTGTCAAGAAGGAACAAAGCCGTTTCTCACCTTACGGCAAAGCTTAGTAAGGTATATATATTATGTTTTAATTTATCATAAATTAAATTAAAAAATGGATATTACGAGGACGGCATTATGCTGTCTTTTTTATTTTATAAACTTTTAATAATGTTTAAAAGTTTATTATTAAGCATAATTTGAGAGGAGGATTTTATTATGCCAAAAATGAAAACACACAGAGGTGCAGCAAAAAGATTTAAAAAGACTGGAACTGGAAAATTAAAGAGAGCTAAAGCTTTTAAAAGCCATATATTAACTAAGAAAAGCTCTAAGAGAAAGAGAAACTTAAGAAAAACAGCTTATGTTTCAACTACTCAAGAAAAAGCAATGAAAAAATTATTACCATATTTATAGTATGTAGGAGGTTTGAAACATGGCAAGAGTTAAAAGAGCGGTAAATTCACGTAAAAATCATAAAAAAGTATTAAAGCTTGCAAAAGGTTACTACGGTGGAAAGAGTAGATTATTTAAAACTGCTAATGAATCTGTAATAAGAGCTTTAAGAAACGCTTATGTTGGAAGAAGATTAAAGAAGAGAGATTTTAGAAGACTTTGGATAGCTAGAATTAATGCAGCTACAAGAATGAATGGTCTTTCTTATTCAAAATTCATAAATGGAATTAAGTTAGCTGGAATAGATATGAACAGAAAAATGTTATCTGAAATTGCTATTAATGATCCAAAAGCATTTGCAGATCTAGTAGAATTAGCAAAAAGTCAATTAAGTAAATAACATACTGCGACCTATAGGTCGCATTTTTTATATATAATATAAATAAATAACTAGAAAATAGTGTATAATAGGTAATATAAAATTTAGTGTATCTAAGAGGTGAAGATATGCAGTTTAGTTTAAAAGGTAAAATAAAATTAAAAGGGGTACAAATATTAGCATTAGGATTTTTAGTAGCAATTTTTATAGGTGCAATAATATTATCATTGCCTATATCATCTAAAAGTGGTGAAGCTACTAATTTCGTAGATGCTATATTTACATCAACTTCAGCAGTTTGTGTAACAGGGTTAATAACTTTGAATACTAGTGCACATTGGAGTACATTTGGTCAAATTGTTATAATGACTTTAATAGAAATTGGTGGGTTAGGCTTTATGTCCTTTGCAGTATTGATTTCTCTAATACTAGGAAAAAAGATAACTTTAAGAGAAAGATTAGTTATGCAAGAAGCTATGAATACATATTCTATTCAAGGGCTTGTAAGGATGGTAAAATATATTCTTATTTTTACTTTTTCTGTGCAGTTTTTTGGAGCATTATTACTGTCTACTCAATTTGTTCCAGAGTATGGAATAGGGAGAGGGATTTTTTATAGTGTATTTCATTCTATTTCTGCTTTTTGTAATGCAGGATTTGATTTGTTTGGAACAAGTCTTATAAATTATTATGACAATAGTGTAGTTATTTTAGTAATAAGTGCATTAATAATAATAGGTGGATTAGGTTTTGCGGTACTTTTAGAAATATACGAATTTAAAGGGATTAAAAAATTATCTATCCATTCTAAATTAGTAATAATAACAACTGTAATACTAGTATTTGGTGGTACTATTTTAATGCTATTATTTGAATTTAACAATCCTGAAAGTATTGGAAATATGAATATAAAAGATAAATTATTAAATTCTTTCTTTGCATCAGTAAGTCCAAGAACAGCAGGGTTTAATAGTGTCCCAACAGAGGGTATGACTTTAGCTGGTAAATTTTTGACTATTGTATTAATGTTTATTGGTGGATCACCTGGTTCAACAGCAGGAGGATTAAAAACAGTAACATTTGGACTTTTAGTATTAACTGTTATATCAGTTATTAAGGGAAGAGAAGATACAGAAGTATTTGGAAGAAGATTTACTAAAGAATTAGTGTATAAAGCATTTACTTTATTGTTTATTGGTGTATCTTTAGTTATGATATCTACAATGATACTATCTTATACAGAGGTTGGAGCAAGTTTTATAGATTTGTTATATGAAGCAACTTCCGGATTTGGAACAGTTGGTTTAACATTAGGTCTTACACCAAGTTTAAGTCCAATAGGAAAAATACTTATGATTTTAATGATGTATTTTGGTAGAGTGGGTCCTCTTACTGTAGTTTTATCATTAACTAGAAAACGTAAGAAATCAGGATACAAATATCCAGAAGGAAAAATTTTAATTGGTTAGGGAGATGAATAGAATGGGAAATAAGCAATTTGTAATTATAGGTCTAGGTAGATTTGGTTATTCTATTGCAAAAACTTTATATTCGTTAGGAAATGATGTATTAGCTATAGATAAGGATGAGGATATAGTTCAAGAAATAGCAGATAGTGTAACTCATGCTGTTCAATTAGATGCAACAGATGAGAATGCTTTAAGGTCTCTAGGTATTAGAAACTTTGATGTTGCTGTAGTAACAATAGGTGATAATATTCAAGCAAGTGTGATGGCAACATTATTAGTTAAAGAATTAGGAGTAAAGTATATAATTGCTAAAGGACATAGTGATTTACACGCTAAAGTTTTATATAAAATAGGTGCAGATAGAGTAGTACTTCCAGAGAAAGATATGGGAGTAAGAGTAGCTCATAATTTAGTATCTGCTAATATATTAGATTATATTGAACTATCAGAAGACTATAGTGTTATGGAAATCCAGGTTCTTGATGATTGGACTGGAAAAAGCTTAAATGATTTAAGACTTAGAAGTAAGTATGGCATTAATGTTATGGCAATTAAAAGAGGGGATGAAGTAAATTTATCTCCATCAGCAGAAGATATAGTTGAAGATAATGATATTATAGTTGCTATTGGTTCTGCAGAGGATTTAAGCAGATTAGAAGGTATGATAGTGAAATCAAACTAATGAGGTGGATTTTTTGGTTTATATAGAAAGTAAGGATAATAACTTATTTAAATTTGTAAAAAAATTAAAAGATAGAAAATCTAGAGATAAAGAGGGTATGTTTATCTTAGAAGGGTTTCGTTTAATAGAGGAAGCTATTAAAGCTAACATGGAAATAGAGTATATTATAATTTCAAGAGATTATGAAGAAAAATTTAAAAAATTTTTTAGTGAAAATGTAGCTTTTGAAAATAAAATTAATGTTTTTTCCAATAATTTATTTTCTCAAGTTTCTTCAACAGAAAACTCTCAAGGGATTATAGCTGTTACTAAAAAGAAAAACTATAAATACAATTTAGAAGAAGGAAATTTCTTTTTAGTTTGTGATAAGGTTCAAGATCCTGGGAATTTAGGAACGATTATTAGAACAGCTCATGCAGCAGGAGTACACGGGATTATATTAACAAAAGGAACTGTAGATATATATAACGATAAAACAATAAGATCTACAATGGGTTCTATATTTTATATACCTATATTTTATGATGATAGCAATTTTACTATTATAAAAAATCTTAAAGAAGAAGGATTTAGTTTAGTTGCAACATCGTTAAAAGAATCTAAAAATTTTTTTGATGAAAATTTACATGGTAAAATAATATTAGCTGTAGGTAATGAAGGGAATGGAATTAGTAATGAACTTTTTGAATTAGCAGATAAAAAAGTTAAAATTCCAATGCCTGGAGGAGCAGAGTCTTTAAATGTATCTATAGCAACATCAATTATATTATTTGAAAAAGTAAGACAAAATTTAATTAATTTATAATAAAAAACTTACTATTGAAATATGATAAATTTATTTGTATAATAAATTATAAATTAAATATGTAAAGACTGTGAATGAGAAAGTAGATATAAAAGACTTTTCAGGGAGAAGTGGTCTTGGACTGAAAGCCACTTTAAGGAAATTTATATTGAAGTTCCCTCAGGAGTCCTAGAAGTGAAATAATAGTAGTTTCTAGCGGTTTTTTCCGTTAATTAAATTAAGTTGGGTTAAAAAGCTTATTTTTAACCAATTAGGGTGGTAACGCGATACTTCGTCCCTTTTATGGGGACGAAGTTTTTTTATTTTGTATTAAATATATAATATAGCTATTAAATTTTATTTAAATAAATTGAAATTTATATCTAAAAACAGTTATCAATCTGTTTTGTTTATATCAGTAAGGGAGGAAGTAAAATGCAAGAACAATTAATGTCTATTAAAGAAAATGCATTTAATGAATTAAAAGATGCTATTAATAGTGCAAAGTTAGAAGAAATTAGAGTAAAGTATCTGGGAAAAAAAGGAGAGCTAACAACTATACTAAGAAGTATGGGGGGCTTATCTAAAGAGGAAAGACCAGTAGTTGGTAAGCTTGTTAATGAAGTTAAGAAAGAAGTTGAAGATAAGATAGAAGAAATGCTTACTTCAATTAAAGAAAAAGAAAAAAATGCTAAGTTAGCTTCAGAGGTAATAGATATATCTATGCCAGGTAAGAAAAATATAATTGGTAAGAGACATCCTCTTGATTTAACTTTAGAAAGTATGAAAGATATCTTTATTTCTATGGGCTTTACTGTTGAAGAAGGTCCAGAAGTTGAATTAGACTATTATAATTTTGAAGCTTTAAATATTCCTAAAAATCATCCTGCTAGAAGTGAACAAGATACATTTTATGTAAATGATAATTTAGTTCTTAGAACTCAAACATCACCTGTTCAAATAAGAGTTATGGAAAATCAAAAACCACCAATAAAAATGATTGCTCCAGGTAAAGTTTATAGATCAGATGCTGTAGATGCAACTCACTCACCAATATTTTATCAAATGGAAGGTTTAGTTATAGATAAGGGAGTTACTTTTGCAGATCTTAAAGGAACTTTAGAATTATTTGCTAAAAAGATGTTTGGTGAAAATGTTAAAACTAAATTTAGACCTCATCATTTCCCATTTACGGAGCCATCAGCAGAAATGGATGCAACTTGCTTTGTATGTGAAGGAAAAGGGTGTAGAGTTTGTAAAGGAAGTGGCTGGATAGAACTTTTAGGATGTGGAATGGTTCACCCAGAAGTTCTTAGAAATTGTGGTATAGATCCAGAAGTTTATAGTGGATTTGCCTTCGGGTTTGGTGTTGATAGAATGGTTATGCTTAAGTACGGTATAGATGACATCAGATTATTATATGAAAGTGATATGAGATTTTTAAATCAATTTTAATTAACAGGAGGTAAAGGATATGAAAGTACCATTTAATTGGTTAAAAGATTATGTTGAAGTAAATATAGACGCAAAAGAACTTGGAGATAAATTAACTTTATCTGGATCAGCTTTAGAAGAAGTTATTACTCAAGGTGATGAAATAAAAAATATTGTTACAGGTAAAATAGTTGAAATAACACAACATCCAGATGCGGATAAATTAAAAGTTTGTCAAGTTGACATTGGAAATGAAACAATTCAAATAGTTACAGCAGCTACTAATATGGAAGAGCAAGATGTAGTTCCTGTTGCACTACATAAATCAATATTAGCTGATGGAACAGAAATTAAAAAAGGTAAACTTAGAGGAGTAGTATCAAATGGTATGTTCTGTTCAGAAGAAGAACTTGGAATAGCAGGAGATGAGCCAGTTCATGGACTTATGATATTACCAGAGGATGCACCTTTAGGAATGGATATAAAGGAATATTTAAATCTTAATAAATCAATTTTAGATTTTGATATTACTTCAAATAGACCAGATTGTTTAAGTATAGTTGGTATGGCAAGAGAAACAGCAGCAACTCTTAGAACTAATTATAAAATGCCAAACTTAAATTATGAAGTAAAATCTAATGAAAATATAAATGATAAAATTAAAGTAGAAGTTAGAGATGCTTTATGTAGAAGATATATGGCAAGAGGTGTTAAGAATGTTAAAATAATGCCTTCACCAGGTTGGATGCAAGAAAGATTATTAGAAGCAGGGGTAAGACCTATTAACAATATAGTAGATATTACTAATTTTGTTATGTTAGAAATTGGTGAACCTATGCATGCTTTTGATGCTAGAGAAATTAAAAGTGGTAAAATAGTAGTTGAAAGAGCTAATGATAATGAAAAGTTTATTACTTTAGATGAAGTTGAAAGAACTTTAGATTCATCATTCCTTTGCATAAAAGATGATAATAGATCAATTGGTCTTGCTGGAATAATGGGCGGATTAAATTCTGAAATACAAGAAGATACTACAGAAGTAATATTTGAAGCAGCTAATTTTGATGGAACAAATATTAGAGTTAACTCTAAAAAGCTTAACTTAAGAAGTGAAAGTTCAGCTAGATTTGAAAAAGATATAGATCCAAATCTTGCAGAATTAGCTATAAATAGAGCTTGTGCATTAGTATGTGAGCTTGGTTGTGGAGAAGTAATGGAAGGAACTATAGATATATATAACTCTAAAAAAGAAGAGGGATATATTACTGTAGATTCTAAATGGATAAACAAGTTCTTAGGAACAGAAATTTCTAAAGAGGATATGAAAAAGTATCTTGATTCATTAGAGTTAAAAACAGAAATAAATGGAGAAAATTTAAATATAACAATACCTACTTTTAGAATAGATATTGCTATTAAGGAAGATATAGCTGAGGAAGTAGCAAGAATATATGGATATGATAAAATACCAACAACTATATTTAATATTTCAACTGGAAGAGAGCCGAAATATAAGAATGAATTATTAAGAGATTTAATGGTTAGAACTATGGTATCTAGTGGATTAAATCAATCTATAAGTTATTCATTTATATCACCAAAGGTTTTTGATAAAATAAGTTTACCAGAAGATAGTGAGTTAAGAAAAGTAGTAAAAATAAAAAATCCATTAGGAGAAGATTACTCAGTAATGAGAACTACAACTATTCATTCAATGATGGAATGTTTAGGTAGAAACTACTCAAGAAATAATGGCTATGCAAGATTATTTGAAATAGGAAAAGTATATATTCCAAATGAAGATGAAACTGTTATTCCAACTGAAAAGAATATATTAACTATTGGAATGTATGGTAATTGTGATTACTTAGATTTAAAAGGAATAGTTGAAAATGCTCTTGAAGCTTTAGGATTGAATAAGGTTATGTTTACAAGAGAAAGTGATAATCCAAGTTATCATCCAGGTAAAACAGCTGCTTTAATGATTGGAAACACTAAGGTTGGAGTATTGGGAGAAGTTCATCCAGATGTATCAGAAAACTATGGAGTAGATGTAAACTGTTATTTAGCTGAGCTAAACTTAGATTTACTATTTGATTACTCTAAAATAAATAAGAAATATAAAGCTTTACCTAAATTCCCAGCAGTTACAAGAGATATTGCTTTACTTGTAAATGATGAAGTTTTAGTTCAAGAAATAGAAGATACTATTAAAAGAGCTGGTGGAAACTTAGTAGAAAAGGTTGAGTTATTTGATATTTATAAGGGAGCTCAAATTCCAGAAGGTAAGAAGAGTATAGCCTATGCAATAGCTTATAGAGATGAAAGAAAAACATTAACTGATAATGATGTAAATAAAGTTCATGATAAAATTCTAAGAAGCTTAGAGCATAAACTTGGAGCTACTTTAAGATAAATTTAAAAAATAAAGCTGCGTGAAGATGTAGCTTTATTTTTTTTAGAAGTTTTAATAATTTTTTATTATTTTCTTTATAATTAGATTATATTTTAATATGTAAATAGACAAATTTATGTTAAAATTAAATTAATATAATTATTATGTTATGAGGTGTATTATGAGTACTGTTACTATAAATATAAATGGAATGGAATATAATTTAAAAGGAAGAGAAACGGAAGAATATTTATTACAAATAGCTAATTATGTAGAAGGAAAAATTAAAGATTTAAGTGAAAATAATAGAAAGTTAAGTACTACAGCAGCAGCAACTTTAGCAGCTATAAATATAGCAGATGAATTATATAAGGCTGATAAAGAAATAGAAAATTTATATAATAAGAATGCTTTATTAGAAGAGGAAAATACTAAATTAGATGAAAAAGTTAAGAATGTTGTTGAAGACACAACAAAAATTGATGAATTGAGTAAGATAATAGAAGAACTTAAAAGTGAGAATGATTTACTTAGAAATGAAATAGAAAATTACTCTAGTGAAATAGAAGTAATTAAAGAAAATAATAAGAACCTTAATGAAAAAGAAAATTTATATAAAAATAAAATAGATAAGTTAAATGAAGAATATAAGATGATAGAAAAATCAAGTAAGGATAAGATAGATAAGCTTAGTAGAGAATATAAATTGAATGAAGAAAAATATAAAGGTAAGATAAATAAATTAGCTGAAGATTATAGATTAAAAGAAGAAACAAATAAGGATAAAATAAATAAATTAACTGAAGAGTATGAAATAAGAGAAGAAAACTATAAAGATAGGATAAATAATTTAATGAAAGAGCATAAATTAAGAGAAGAAACATATAAAAATAATCTTAATAAGCTAATGGAAGAATGTAGAATTAATGAAGCGCAACATAAAGATAATTTAAATAAATTAGATGAAGAATTTAGAGTTATGAAAGAAGATTATAATAAGATAAAAATACAAAGGGACAAGCTGAAAGATATAAATAAAGAGACTAAGTTTAACTTGCAAAATTTAAAATACAAAGTTTTAGATTTAGAAAAGAAGCTTCTAGATGCTCAAATTAACCTTGTAAAGGAAAAAAGAAGGGAAAATGTTTTATTAAAACAATAATTTATGGAGATGATTTAACATCTCCTTTTAGAGTTTATTAGGAGATATTAAACTGATGATAGAAAAAAAACTAGAAGTATGTTATATATAATAAAGATGATTTAGATAAACATAAATAAACAAAAGTTTAGGAGAAGTATTTATGAATAGAATAGAGATTTTAGCTCCAGCTGGGAGCATGGAAAGTCTTATTGCAGCAATGAATAAAGGTGCAGATGCTGTTTATTTAGGCGGTAATAAATTTTCGGCAAGGGCGTATGCCTCTAATTTTGATAATGATAATATGATAAAAGCAGTTGATTATGTTCATAGTTATGGAGCTAAAGTTTATGTAACATTAAATACAATTTTAAAAGAAAATGAAATTGAAGAAGCTGTAAGATATGTAGGTTTTTTATATGAAATAGGAGTAGATGCTATAATACTACAGGATTTAGGTTTATTTAAAAGAATAAAAGAGGAATTTCCTGATTTTGAAATTCATGCGTCAACTCAAATGACTATACATAATGGAGAAGGAGCTTTATTTTTTAAGGAAAAGGGATTCCATAGAATAGTTTTATCAAGAGAGTTATCAATAGATGAAGTAAAGTATATTTCTAAGGATTTAGGAATAGAAACGGAAATTTTTGTTCATGGTGCTTTATGCATTTCTTACTCTGGTCAATGTCTTATGAGTTCAATGATTGGAGGAAGAAGTGGAAATAGAGGAAGATGTGCTCAGCCTTGTAGAATGGAATATACATTAAAAGGTATAAATTCAGGAGAAAGAAAAGCATATCTATTAAGTCCTAAGGATACATGTACTATAGAAAATGTAAAAGATATAATTGATTCTGGAACATATTCATTAAAGATTGAAGGAAGAATGAAAAGAGCTGAATATGTTGCCGGTGTAGTTGATAATTATAAAAAAGCTGTTGAAAAAGAATTATATAAAACTGAATATAATGTAAATAAAGGAAAAAGAGAATTGCTTCAATTATTTAATAGAGGTGGATTTTCTAATGCATATTTACATAAAAATTTAGGTAAAGATATGATGAGCTTTAATCATCCTAGAAATACCGGAGTTCCTTTAGGAAAAATAGAGAAGTCCGGTGAAATAATATTAAAAGAAAATATTGCTTTAGGTGATGGATTTAGATTCAGAGATACTGGTTTTAATATAAATAAAATAATTAAAGATGGATTAGAGGTTAAGGAAGCTAAAAGAGGAGAGAAAGTTAAGATTTTCCCAAAGGCTTATAAAATAGGAGATGAGATTTTTAAATCTTTAGATAAAAAGCTTTTTCAATCTCTTGAAGATTCTTTAAAGCCTTATAATAGGAAGATAGATTTAACTGCAAAGGTTAGCTTTAAAATTTCTGAGCCTTTGAAGCTGATTGTTACTTATAATGATAAAGAATATACTTTCTTAGGAGAAATAGTTAATAAAGCTGAGAAAAAACCTTTAAGTAAAGAAAGAATAATTGAAGCACTAAGTAAATCCTCTGATAGCGTGTTTAAGTTAAATGAAATAGAATTTATAAATTTTGAAGATGGGTTTTTAAGGATTAGCGATGTAAATAACTTAAGAAGAGAAGCGCTTGAATCTATACAAAAATCTATAACTAAATCTTACAGAAGAAAAAGACCAGAAAAGAATGAAAAGATAAAAGAAGAGATTAATAAAAAAGTTTCTTTTGATATAATGTATCAATGTATAACAAAAGAACAATTAAAGGCTATTCTAGAAGAAGGAGCTACTGATATAATTATAGATGTATTTAATAGAGATAAGGATGCTTTAAAAATTCAAGATATAATTAATTTATATGAAGAGAAAAATGTGAATATATATTTAAAGATACCAAATATAATAAAAAGTGAGTTTAATACTGTAGTAAATTTAATAGAAAAAGTTAAAAATTATATAAAGGGTATAGTAACAGTTAATGCTGGTATAATAAGAAAATATCAAAATGAATTAATAATAATTGGAGATTATAAACTTAATATAATAAACTCCGAAGCTTTAAAGTTTTATCAAAAAGAAATACATGTTCCAACTCTTAGTTTAGAATTAAATAGAAAAGAAATTAAAACTATGCTAAAAGGTAATAAAGGAAACATACAAGGTATCGTATATGGGAAAACTGAGCTTATGATAAGCGAATATTGTCCAATAGGAAGTACATTTGGAGAAAAATCTTCATGTAAGGATTGTAATTTAGCTTGCACTAGAGATAAATTTACATTAATTGATAGAATGAATGAGAAATTTAGAGTTATGACGGATATTTTCTGTAGAAGCTATATATTAAATCCGAGTCCATTGAATCTTATTGAAGAAAAAGAAGATTTAGTATCTTTAGGCGTAAATTCATTTAGAGTTGAATTTAGAGACGAAAGCTATAATGAAGTAAAAAAAGTATTTAAAATGATAAGGCATGAAGAAGAAATTAATTCTAAAGAATATACTAAGGGACATTATAGAAGAGGTATAGAATAGATAAGTGAGGTGATTTTATGGAAGAAAGAACTCTTAAAATATTAGAATTTAATAAAATAAAGGAGAAAATAAAGGATTATGCAGTAACTAAAGGTGGTAAGTCTTTAGTAGATGAATTAAAGCCTTATGACACTATATTTGAAGTTAAAAATAAATTAAAAGAAACGGAAGAAGCATTAAATTTATTAATAACAAAAGGGAATCCTCCTTTTGAAGGATTACATGATGTTAAAGATGCTGTAGAAAGAGCTAAAAAAGGTGGAATATTATCAGCTGGACAATTACTTAAAATTGGAGGAATGCTTAAATGTTCTAGAAGATTTAAGGATTATATATCAAGAAGAGAGGATGAAACACCTCATATAATTTTAGAAGACTTAGCATATATTTTAACACCAGTAAAACACTTAGAAGAAATTATAGAAATATCGATAATTTCTGAAGAAGAAATAAGTGATAGAGCAAGTTCCCTTTTAAATTCTATAAGAAGAAATTTAAAAGAAAAAAATTCTTCTGTAAGGGATAAAATAAATTCGATAGTTAGAGCAAATGCAAAGTATTTGCAAGATTCATTGTATACTATGAGAGGAGATAGATATGTTTTACCTGTTAAAGCAGAACATAAATCTTCAGTTCCAGGATTAGTTCATGATCAGAGCTCGACTGGTGCAACTCTTTTCATTGAACCTATGAGTTTAGTTAATTTAAATAATGAAATAAAAGAGATTAAGCTTAAAGAAAAAGCAGAAATTGAAAGAATACTTATGGATTTATCTAATAGGGTATATGAAGTTATAGACACTGTTGAAAGTAACTATAAAATTCTTACGGAGTTAGATTTTATCTTTGCTAAGGGAAAATATGGATCAAGCTTAAATGCTATTTGTCCTGATGTTAATGAAGATAAAAGCTTTGATATAATACAAGGTAGACACCCGCTTATTGATGCAAAGTTTGTAGTACCTTCGGATATATATTTAGGAAAAGAATTTGATACCTTAATGATTACTGGACCTAATACTGGAGGTAAAACTGTTACTTTAAAGACTGTTGGATTATTACATTTAATGGGATTAAGTGGATTGTTGATACCTGCTAAAGATAATTCGAGTATTAGTTTCTTTACAAGGATTTTTGCGGATATAGGAGATGAACAAAGTATAGAACAATCATTATCAACTTTTTCATCTCATATGACCAATATTGTTAAAATAATGGATAAAGCGGATGAAAATTCATTAGTATTATTTGATGAAATTGGGTCAGGAACTGATCCTGTTGAAGGAGCAGCGCTTGCGGTTGCAGTACTTGAAACTCTAAGAGAGCAAGGAGCTAGAATAATTGCAACTACTCACTATAGTGAATTAAAGGGATATGCACTTAGAACAACTGGTATTGAAAATGCTTCTGTAGAATTTGATGTAGAGACATTAAAACCAACATATAGATTATTAATAGGTGTTCCTGGAAAATCTAATGCTTTTGAAATATCTAAAAGATTAGGGTTAAAAGAGGATGTAATAAATAAAGCAAAAGAAAATATAGCATCAGAAAATCTTAAATTTGAAGATTTAATTAGAGATTTACAAGAAAAAAGTATCTTAGCTAATAGAGATGCAAGAGAAGCTAAGAAAATAAAATTAGAAGCTGAAGAATTAAAGAATAAGTATGATGAAAAACTTAAAAAATTAGATGAAATAAGAGATAAAGCCTATGGAGAAGCAAGAAGAGAAGCGAGAGATATAATTTCAAAAGCAAAAGATGAAGCAGATGAAATATTAAAAGCAATGAGAGAACTTGAAAAATTAGGAATTGCGCAAGGCGGAAGAGCTAGACTAGAAGAAGAAAGAAAAAAACTTAAGGATAGTTTAGAGAAAAAAGAAGCTTCTATTTATAAAGAAAAGGAAAGCAAAGGAGAATTAATAGAGAAGGTAACTTTGGGAATGGATGCTTATCTACCTTCTTTAAACCAAAATGTTATTATAATTTCAATGCCTGATTCAAAAGGAGAAGTTCAAGTTGAAGCAGGAATTATGAAGATAAATGTTAAACTTAAAGATTTAAGAAAATTAAATAATAAAACAACTAAAAAAGAAAAGAAAAAAAGAGAGTTAAATTTAAATTTAAAATCTGTTGATAGTAGAATAGATTTAAGAGGAATGGATTCTGAAGAAGCTTGCTATAAAGTAGATAAATATTTAGATGAGGCATATATAGCAAATTTAGGTGAAGTTACTATAGTACATGGTAAAGGTACTGGAGTTCTTAGAAAAGCTATCAATGATATGTTAAAGAGACATCCACATGTAAAAAGTTATAGGCTTGGTGAATATGGTGAAGGTGGAGACGGTGTTACTATAGCAATACTAAAATAATATTAAAATAATATTAAGATAAAGAGACTCATTTTTAAGAGTCTCTTTTTATGGTATAATTGTATAAAGAAAAGAGGTGTTTAAAATGTATCTTATAAGCAGCTGTTTGTGTGGAGTTAATTGTAAATACAGTGGTGGTAATAATTTGAATGAAAAATGTTTAAATCTTTTCAATGAAGGAAAGGCTATATTAGCATGTCCAGAGAAACTTGGAGGCCTTTCAACACCTAGAACACCTGCAGAAATAAAGGGTACAGCTAGGGGTGTTATAAACAAAGTAGATATAGTAGTTACAAAAGATAATATTGATGTTACAGAGGCTTTCTTAAAAGGAGCTTATGAAACTTTACATATAGCCAAATTAAGTAAAATAAAAAAAGCAATTCTTAAAGATGGAAGCCCTTCTTGTGGTGTTAATTATGTTTATGATGGTAGTTTTGAAGGTATAAGGATAAATGGGAAAGGTATAACAGCAACTATTCTAGAAGAAAATGGAATAGAAGTTTTAAGTGAAGTTGACTTTGGAGGAAAATAAAATGGGATTTATTAATTTTTTTAGAAGATTGAAAGAAAAAAATAATGAGTATTATGATTATGATGAAATTGAAGAAGATTATGATGAAGAGATAAATAAAATTGAAGATACTATTGAAAGTAAATATATAGAGTCTGATATTGAAGAAATAGAAGTAGAGGAAGAAGTAAAAGAAGAATTAAAACTAAGCAAAGAGGAAGTTGATGAATTAATTAATTCAGAAATATTAAAAGTTATAGATGTTTATGATGATTTTGACAAAGTTAAATTAGTAGCAAAAGAAGCTGCTAAAAATATAGGAAGAGAAAATATAATAGAAATTCCTAAATTCTTAAACGGAAAAATAAATAGACCAACAAAATATATAAATAAATATATCGATGAAGGATATTGGTCAGTGGTAGTTGAAAATTCTATACTTATGATTATATATAGTTATGGAAAAGACTCTATAGATATTTTACAAAGAATTTCACAAAAAAACTCTAATTTAAACTTAAAAGCAACAAATTTATTATGTAAATTAGCAAGTGAGGATATTGAAGTAGATAGAATAGTTAATTGGATAATGAATAATTTGATTGCATTTAATGACGAAAATAAAATAAAAATATTAGGATTTATGTCACAAATAAAAAATAATAATCAAGTTATAGGACTAATTCAACATTTTTATAAAACTTTTGCTAAGAGTGGTGAAATTGAATTTGCATATAAATCTTTAAATCATCTTATAAATGCAGCTGAAAGATATACTAATGGACATTTAAAGTTTTTGAAAGAAGTTGCTATGAATAAGGGTGTAATTAATTTAGAGGAAATAATGACTTTAGAAGATGATGATCCTAAAGTTATTAATTTGCCTAAATTAAATGATAAATTAAGTATAGAGGCTGCAATAACCTATTATTCATTAGATAAAAATGATGATGATATAAATAGTAAGCTGTATTACTTAAGTGAATATTCATTAGATAAAAACTTAAGACAAACTCTAAAAAAACTTATTAATGAATAAAAATATTTTTGAGTAGTATATGTTTACGGAGGAGAAAGATTGAAAAAGAAGTTAAGAAATAAAAGGTTTAGATTTATAAAAGTTATATTATTTATATTTATTTTATGGATAGTTTTATACATACCTATAAAGGTTAAGCACTTTACTTTAATAAGAAATGAAGTTAAAGCAGGAGAAATATTTAATGAGAATTTAGAAACTATTCAATACTTTAAGGATATAAAATCTAATTATAGTAATTTTTATGGAGATGAAAATAAGTTAGCTGAAATAAAAACTTTAATACAATCTATTGAAGATAATTTAAGTAATGGAGTAACAATTGAAGTAGAAAATTTAGTTTTGGAATTGAAGTCTAAGGTTAACGATTTGAGTGCTTCAAATGAAAGAGAATTAGAGGAGTATTTTAATAGTATAACTGAAGGCAGTATAAAGAACTTTAATGATGAAGAATCTAATGAAGTAAATAAAATTATCAATGAATATAATACTTTATTTTCTGATAAAAATTATAAATTAGCAAAAGAAAAATTAGATGAGTTAAATCAGTATATAAATGAAACTAAGAAGATAGCAAATAAGAGAAAAATAGATGAGACATATGAAGAAAAAGCAAGTGAGGATGCTAGTTTAAGAGAACCTAAATATATAAATGGAATATTGTTAGTAAATAAAGAATTTGGACTTCCAGATACATTTGCGCCGGGAGAAAGTACTGAAGCAAGAGAAGCTTTTGAAAAAATGAAATCAGATGCAGCAAATGAAGGTATATATTTAAATGCCTTTTCAACATATAGAAGTTATTGGAGTCAAGATAGACTTTACTCAAATTATGTAGCAAATTATGGACAAGATCCTACTGACACATTTTCTGCTAAGGCTGGATTTAGTGAACATCAAACTGGACTTGCTTTTGATATAGGTGGTGTTGATAGATCTTTATGGGCTGAAGAAGATTTTAAATATACTGAAGAAGCAAAATGGCTTAAAAATAATTGTACTAAGTACGGATTTATTTTAAGATATCCTGAAGGTAAAGAATGGATTACAGGGTATATGCATGAATCTTGGCACTTTAGATATATAGGTGTTAATGATAGTAAGAACTTTGAAAATAGTGATTTAACTTTAGAAGAATATTTAGGCGTATAAAAAATTAATGAGCTACAAATATAGCTCATTAATTTTTTATTTTTTTACTATTTTTATATTTTCTACAGTGGAATCTTCAGTTCCTTGAACGTATAAATTAGCTCTTTTTAAGTCATAAACATAATCTACAACTTCTTTTGTTATTATTTCACCAGGACAAAGAACTGGAATTCCAGGTGGATAAGCAAGTAAAAATTCGCCAGAAATTTCGCCTATACTTTCTTTTAATGGTATAGAAATTTTATCACTATAGAAAGCTTCTCTTGGTTCTAATATTTTTTTAGGAATACTAGGAATATCTAAAAAGTCTGGAACAGGATTTCTTTTTCCGTAGAATTCTTCTGATATTTCATTTAAAGCATTAATTAATTTATCCATACTTTCTTTAGTATCACCAAATGAACCAACAGCAAGAACGTTATAGAAGTCCGAAAGTTCCATTTGAATATGATATTTATCTGCTAGAATCATATCTAATTCAAAACCAGTAATACCAAGTTCCTTTGATGAAATAGTAAGCTTTGTTGGATCAAAAGAATAAGAACCTGGTTTTCCTAAAACTTCTTCTCCAAAACAATAAAATCCAGGGATTTTATTTATTTCATCTCTAGTATATTTACATAATTCTATAGCATCGTTTAATAGTGTTTCACCTTCTAATGCAATTTGTCTTCTAGCACAATCTAAAGAAGCCATTAATATATAAGACGGTGATGTTGTATGTAAAAGATTTAGTATCTGTTGAACTCTTTTAGGACTAACATATTTACTTTTAACATGCAATAATGAACCTTGTGTTAATGATCCTATTATTTTATGTGTACTTTGAGCACATATATCAGCACCAGCTTCTAAAGCTGACATTGGAAGATTTTTTGAAAAAGCTAAATGAGGTCCATGAGCTTCATCAACTATTAAAGGTATGTCATAACTATGGACGATATCTGCAATTTCTTTTATATCTGTTGCAACTCCATAATAAGTTGGGTTTATTATTAAAACTGCTTTAGCATCTGGATTTTCTTTTAATGCATTAGAAACAGTATTTGGAGTTACGCCATGGGCAATACCTAATTTTTTATCAATTTCAGGCTCCATAAATACTGGTTTAGCTCCACTTAAAATTATACCAGAGGTAACTGATTTATGAACATTTCTTGGAACTATAATTTTATCACCATCATTAACAACTGAAAGTATCATGGCTTGTATTGCTCCAGATGTACCATGTATTGAGAAAAATGAAGCATCAGAACCATAAGCATCTGAAGCTAGTTCTTGGGCAGCTTTTATTGGTCCTGTTGGATGATGTAAACTATCTACTAATTTAAAGACAGTAACATCTATCTTAAAGGGATTATCTCCCATAAATTCTTTAAATTCTTTATCAATACCAATTCCTTTTTTATGCCCTGGTACATGGAAAGGTAGAGTTTCCCTATTTACGTATTCCATTAGAGCATTAAATAGTGGAGTTTCATTTTGATTCATTTTATACACTCAAAGCACCCTCTTTCTTTAGAATATTATTGGTTGTTTTAAAAGATTTATACAAACATAACTTATTATATTTTAATAATAAAAACTATGCAATATAATACTTAAATTTAATTAATAAATAGTAAATTTGAATAAAAATTAATTATTATGCTAACAATATTTGAAGAGAAAGTATATTTATAGGAGGAGTTATGTGTGAATAGTTTAAATTTAAATAAAAGAGATGTTAATATACCTAATAACGCAAAAAAAATAAGAAGAATGGGTAGGGTACCAGGTGTACTTTATGGAAAAAAAATAAATGAATTTTTATTTGAAGTTGGTGAGTTAGAGTTATGTAGAGAAATAGCACAAAATGGAGAACATGGGATAATAAATTTAGATATTAATGGTGAAGATTATCAAGCTTTAATAAAAGATGTTCAAAGAGATCCGGTAACTCATAAAATAATCCATTTAGATTTAGAAGAATTAGATCATAGTCAAAAAATTATATCTACTGTACCGATTCAATTTGAAGGTGAAGGTTATTTAAAGAAAAAAGGAATGGTATTACAAAAAGAAAAGGATTCTATTAAAGTTGAATGTGATGCTAATAAACTTCCTAAATATATAAAAATAAATATAAATGGAAGTGATAATGGATATGTATATAGAGCAGGAGATTTAGAAGTAGCTTCCGAATTATCAATAATTGATGATTTAAATACAGTTATAGCTTCAGTAACTTATGAAAGAAAAACTGTAAGTGATGATATGGAATTAGCAGAAGAATTAAATAATAAGAATAAATAGTATATTCTAAAATGTAAGGGGATAGAATACTCTGTCTCTTTACATTTTTTTATTTTAAAAACAATTTATTTAGTGTATAATATTACCTGATATTAATTTTTGGAGGTATAAGATGTTATATAAGGAAAAATATAATGAGTGGTTATTATCTGAAATTATTGATAATGAAATGAAAGATGAATTAAGAAATATAGAAGATGAAAAGGAAATTGAAGATAGATTCTATAAGGAACTTGATTTTGGGACAGGTGGTCTTAGAGGTATAATTGGTGCTGGTAGCAATAGAATGAATATTTACACAGTATCAAAAGCGACACAAGGTTTTGCAAACTATTTAAATAATAGATTTGATAATCCAACAGTTGCAATTGCTTATGACTCAAGAAATATGTCAAAGGAATTTTCAAAAGCTGCAGCTTTAACTCTTGCAGCGAATAATGTAAAAGTTTATTTGTATGAAAGTTTAAGACCTACTCCAATGCTTTCATTTGCTGTTAGACATTTAAATTGTGATGGAGGTATAGTAGTTACGGCTTCTCATAATCCTAAGGAATATAACGGATACAAAGTTTACGATGAATTTGGTGGTCAAGTAACAGATGAAAAGGCCAATATAATAATTAATGAAGTTAACAATGTAAAAAGCTTTGATATGATAAAAACTATTTCAGAAGAGGTAGCAATTAAAAATAACTTATTAGTTTATATTGGAGAAGATGTAGATAAAGCTTATATAGAATCTGTAAAATCTTTAACTATTAGAAAAGATTTAGTAGAGGAAAAAGCAAAGGATTTAAAAGTTATTTATACACCAATACATGGATCTGGAAATATGCCAGTTAGAAGAATATTAAAAGAACTTGGTTATACAGGTGTATCAGTTGTTAAAGAACAAGAGTTACCAGATGGTAATTTCCCAACTGCATCATATCCAAATCCAGAAGAGCCAGCTGTATTTAAATTGGCTTTAGAAATGGCTAAAGAAGAAAATCCAGATGTTATATTTGCAACAGATCCAGATTGCGATAGAATAGGAGTTGTTGTTAAAGATAGCGAGGGTGAATATAGAGTTTTAACTGGAAATCAAACAGGATTATTACTTACTGAATATGTTTTAAGTGCCCTTAAGGAAGAAAATAGATTACCTGAAAATGGAGCTATAATAAAAACTATAGTTACTACAGATGGAGCAAAAAATATAGCTAAAAATTATAATATTGAACTTATAGAAGTTTTAACAGGATTTAAATATATTGGTGAAAAAATTCAAGAGTTTAAAAAAAATAATAGCAAAACTTATCTTTTTGGATTTGAAGAAAGTTATGGCTATTTAGCGGGAGATTTTGTAAGAGATAAGGATGCTGTAATTGCATCTATGTTAATTGCAGAAATGACCTTATATTATAAAGAACATGGTAAGAGTCTTTATGATGGGTTAATTGATTTATATGAGAAGTATGGATATTTTAAAGAAGCATTAGTTTCATTTGAATTAAAGGGAAAAGAAGGTGCGGAAAAAATAGCACAATGTATAGAATCTTTAAGAAATGAAAAACTTAATGAAATTAGTGATGCAAAAGTTAATACGAAGTATGATTATAAATTAAGTGTTGAAGAAAATGTGGCTACTGGAGATAAGAAGGAAATAAATCTTCCAAAATCCAATGTACTTAAATTCGTATTAGATAATGGTTCTTGGTTTGTAGTTAGACCTTCTGGAACTGAACCTAAAATGAAAGCTTACGTTGCAGTACAAGGAACAGGATTATTAGATGCTGAAGAAAAGTTAGAAAGATTTAAATCAGAGGTTGTTGAATTAGTTAATAAGAAGTTAAATTAGTATAAAAAGCTTATTTGGGACAATTTTTAGTAGCCTAAATAAGCTTTTTTTATAATTTCATTCCTTCAGTTTGCAAAGAGATAAACATTGTATGACGGTGACTTGGAGCGCATGCGACGGAGCAAGGAATATAATGTTTATCTCTTTTTTATTAATTAATTTTATAATATAATTAAATTCCTATTTTATATTTATATTAATTATTTAAATTTTAGTAAAACCATTTTTAAAAATATAAATGAAATCATATTTGAAAGGTTATTAAATATATAGTATTATTTATTTAAGCTAAAGAAAGGGAGGAATCTATTTGGATTATAATGCAGCTTTTAAAGAAAAACTAAGTAAATTGTTGTTTTTAGAAATAGATAAAGAGGGATTTAAAAGGAGTATTGGTATTCCAAGTTATGTTTCTTTTGACAATAAGGATTTATACCTACCAATACCTTCTGAATATATAACTAAAAATATTCAAGATGAAATAAAAATAAAGAATTTACCAATATTTTATTTTATAGAAGGAATGTTTCTAGCTATAGGAGCAGATGAAAAATTAAGATTTAATAATGATTATGAAACTATATTATCTTATATAAAGGATACTGACAATTGTATAAGGAGTGTAATATCTAAAAAAATAAAAGATGAAAATCTTATAGATGGATATTTGCTTTTAAAGGGATATTATAGGGTTTCAAAAGATATTGAAGTTATGAAAAAGCTTTTATTAGTAGGAGAAAGTATAAGGGAAAAAGATAGTGCTTTTAAGGAAATTTTATTAAGTGATATAGAATATTGCGAGGAAAACATATTAAATATACCTGAAATATATTTATATAAGGCATTAATATTAAAGGATGATGAAGATTATAAAGCTGCTAAAGTAGCTATTAATGAGTTTGTTAATAAGGGTGGAAAGATTACAGAAGAAATTAATGTTATAGTTAATGATATTAATAATATATCAAGTTATGAAATAGCGATAGAACATTTAAATGATGATCCAGTTAAAACTATAAAAATGTTATTGGATTTACTTAAGACTTTTGATAAAAATCCTTTAATTTATTACTACTTAGGTGTTGCTTATAGAAAGCTTGAAAACTATGAAAAAGCAATTTACTATTTACAAGAAAGTATTGAAAGAGAAAGTGGAATATATGAAGTAATAGTAGAGATTGGCATAAATTATGCTTGTTTAAATGATTTTGAAAGTGCAATTAAATACTTTAAAAAGGCTTTTGAAGCAACAAAGGAAGTAGAAATTTGTACAAATATAGTAATGTGTTATATGAATTTAAATAATTATGAAGAAGCTAAGTTACATTTAGAAATAGCTAAAAAGCTAAATCCTGATGATGAAATAGTTAAAGATTTAGAAAAAATGTTAAATAAATAAGTAGACTAAATTGGAAGTTTTTAGACTTCCAATTTTTATAATTATTAAAGGATTTTTTATTTTTATATTTGTTAGTGAAATTTTAGATATTAAATTTATTCGAGCTGACTTTGCTACTATATATAAGTATGGTATCATAAGTATGGATAATTTTACTTAAATGTTATTGAGGAGATAAAATGAGCGATAATAATTTTATTAATGTACTAGGATATAAAATATTTAGAAGAAGCTTAAATGAAGCTATTGAGTATATAGATAATTTTGATAAAATTCATATAGTTTCAGGTAATCCAGAAGTACTTTATACAGGATTAAACAATAATAAGCTTTTTGATAACTTTACATCACAAAAATCACTTATAATACCGGATGGAGTAGGAATACAAATAGCTGCAAGGTATTTAAAAACACCTGTAAAGGAAAAAATAGCAGGTATAGATTTAATGAAAGAATTAATTAAAAAGTCTTCTGAAGATAGTAAAGGAATATATTTAATTGGAACAACAGATGAAAATTTAAAAGCTTGTGTTGCAAATTTAGTAGCTAATTATCCTAAAATAAATATATTAGGATATAAAAATGGTTATTTCGATATAGATAATTCAAATGAAATTTTAAAAGATATTAAAGAAAAAAAACCATATGCATTATTTGTAGCTATGGGGTGCCCAAGACAAGAAGAGTTTATAGTTAAATATATGAATGAGCTTCCGTGTAGAATTTTTATGGGAGTTGGGGGGAGTTTTGATGTTATTGCAGAAAAAGTAAATAGGGCTCCAAATTGGATGATAAAATTAGGTTTAGAATGGATGTATAGAGTGTTAAAAGAACCTTGGAGAATAAAGAGATTAGGTAGCATTCCAAAGTTTTTAATACTTGTCATAAGGGGAAAAAGGTAAACTATGAGTAGGAACAAAGTATTCAAAGCGACATTTATAGTCATGATTATGACTATTTTAAGTAGAGTTATAGGGTTTGGAAGAGATATTTTAGCAGCTTTTCATTTTGGTGTAGAAAGCACATATGATATTTATGTAGCAGCTGTAGCAATACCAGAATCAGTATTTATGATCATTGGTCTTGCAATTTCAACAACCTTTATACCTATGTTAAGTGAAATTAGGCATAATAAAAATAAAGAAGAAATGTTTAAGTTTTCAAGTAATGTAATAAATATTTTATCTTTAATTTCAATAGTAATTACAATTTTAGGATTAATATTTACCAAAGAAATAGTTAATGTTTTTGTACCTAATTTTTCAAGTGATAAAATAGAGTTAACAATTTTTCTTACAAGAATAACATTATTTAATGTAATTTTCCTTTGTATAAATTCTTGTTTTTTATCTATACTACAAGTTTGTGAAGACTTTATAATACCATCACTGTTAGGTATATTTTTTAATATTCCTATAATTATATACTTATTATTATTTAAAAACGTTACAGTTGTCGGTTTAGCTATTGCAAATGTTTTAGGAAACCTAATAAGAGTTTTAATACAAATTCCTTCTTTATACAAACAAGGCTATAGACTTAATTTACATATTAATTTAAAAGATAGAAAACTAAAAACTATGCTTATTTTAATAATACCTGTAATAATAGGAGCTGGAGCAAACTCCATAAATATGCTTGTTGATAAAAGTGTTGCATCGAATCTTATTACTGGATCTATGGCTGCTTTAGAATACTCACAAAGATTAATTCAATTTGTTAGTACAGCTATTACAACTTCTTTAGTATCTGTAATTTATCCTATAATGGCAAATAGACTTAATAAAGGTGACAAAGATGGATTCTTAAAATATTTAAGTAAATCAATAGTTGTAATTTGTTTATTTTTAATACCAATTACATTTGGAACAGTATTTTTAAGTGATGATATTATAAAAATAATATATGAAAGAGGAAAGTTTAACTCTAATGCTGTTATGTTAACATCAATGGCTTTATTAGGATATTCTATTCAATTACCTTTTTTAGGGGTAAGAGATATTTTAAATTCATCTTTATTTTCAATGAAAAAGACAAAAATAACTACTTTAAATGGAGTTATTGGAGTAGTTGTAAATATAATTTTAAGTATCACTTTGTCAAAGTATTTTGGAGTATTAGGTATAGCGATTGCAACATCTATTTCAGCTATAGTTATAGCTATGCTATTACTTAAATCAACAATAAATTTAATAGGAAACTTCAAATTTAGAGATATTATATTTAAAATTATAAAGATTTTATTTAGTTCTTTTATAATGATAATTTTTTTAATTACATTAAATAGATTTATAGATACTAATAATTCAATTTTGAAAGTTTTGTGTGATGGAATTATAGGGGCTTTTATATATTTAATTATGTGTAAAGTTTTAAGAATAGAAGAATTTAATGAAGGACTAGAAATTATATTGAATAAGTTTAATAGGAGGAAAAGATAAATGAAAATTTTATTTATTGCATGTTATTCACCATTAATAAATAATTCGGCGTCAATTGAAACGCTTCAATATTTAAATAATTTAGCAAAAATTAATGGCAATGAAATTCATTTGTTAACTGTAAATTTTCCTCAAAACTCAATTTATTATGATGAATATATTTTTAGTATGTTAGATAAAAATATTAAACTTCATATAATTTCAGGTGGAAAAGTCTTTGAAAAAATAATGCCAAAGAAAAGTAATGTAAAGCAAATTGAAAAGAATAATTTTATAAAAGGTAAGATTAAAATTTATCTTAAGAAAGTAAAAAAAATATTTGCTATTCCAGATATGTATTTTTATTGGGCCCTTAGAGCAAGTAGGTATGGAATAAATTTAATGAAAAAAGAAAATTTCGATGTAATGTTTTCTATGCATGAACCTCCATCAAGTCATATTTGTGCATATTTAATAAAGAAAAGATTTTCAAATTTTAAGTGGATAGCTTATTGGAGTGATCCTTGGCTTAAAGATTCAACAAGAGAAGGTTCAAGTTATATTAGAAAAAGAATTGAAGGTCATTATGAGAAAAAGGTTGTTGATTTGGCTAATAAGCATATTTTTGTAACAAAAGCTAATAGAAATGACTATATGAAAACTTATAATTTAAAAATAGAGGATACTGCTATTATAACTAGAGGTTATGATAAAAATGTATATAATGAAATAAAGAAAAAAAATATTCCCCAATATATAGATATAAATAAAATAAATATAGTTTATGCAGGAGAGATATTCTCAAAACTTAGAGATATAAGACCTTTTATCAGAGCTATTAATATATTAAAAAAAGAAAATATAGAATTATATAATAAATTAAATATATTGTTTTTTGGTAATATAGATAGTGAAGAAATAAAAGAAGAATTATTAACTCTTGAAAATGTAAGAGTTTCAAATAGAATACCATATAATGAAGCCTTAGGTTATATGGTAAATGCTGATATTTTATTGTTATTTGGTAATAAAAATTCTAAACAAATACCTGCCAAAATATATGATTATTTTGGATGTGTTGCTTATATATTAGTTGTTTTAGGTGATGAGAATGATCCTATAATTGATGTAGTTAGTAATTTAGAAAAGTGTAAAGTTACTAAAAATGATGAAGAAGATATAAAAAAAGAGTTAAAGGAATTATATGTAAAAATATTAAATGGTGAGATATCTAATGAAATAAAAGAATATGAGTGGGAAAATATATCTAAAAAATTAGATAATATTTTAAGGGAGGCTTAAAATGCATGTAATGTTTATACCTTCGTGGTACCACAATAAAAGAAATCCTGTACATGGAAGTTTTTTTAAAGAGCAAGCTTTAGCTCTTCAGGAAAGTGGAGTGAAAATAACAGTTGCATATAATGAAGTATGGCCTTTGACATTACTTTTTAGAGTAAAAGAAAAAATAGGCATTAACTTTGAAATAGAAGATGGGCTTAAAACATATAGGTATAAGAATTATAATTTTCTACCTAAAAACCCAAAAATGTTTAATGTTTTTAATAAGAGATTAGAAAAATTATATAAGGAAATAGTGAAAAAAGAAGGGCAAGTAGATATTATTCATTGCCATTCTTCTTTTTGGGCTGGTATAAGTGCAGCATATATTGCTAAGAAATATGGTATTCCATTAATAATCACTGAACACTCTTCTTTAAAGACAGCTATATATATTAAAGATAGTTATAAACCATATATTAAAGAATCTTATTTATCAGCAGATACTTTAATATCAGTTGGTAATGGTTTGAAAAAGGAAATTCAAGAGATTACAGGGAGAAGAGATATAAAAGTAATACATAACTTAATACCTGTAGAAAATTTTTATATTTCTAATAATAAAAATTCTAAATTTACATTTTTCTCTTTGGCTTTTTTAGAAGGAGAAAAAGGATTTGATATTTTGTTAAAAGCCTTTTCTAAATATTTTAAGAATAGTAAAACAAGACTTTTAATAGGAGGAGATGGAAGTCAAAAATCTTTTTTGATTAATTTAACTAAAGAGCTTGAAATTGAAAGCCAAGTTGAATTTTTGGGAAGATTATCTAGAGAAGAAGTAGCTAAATATATGAGTTTATGTGATTTATTTGTACTTCCTTCTAAATATGAGACTTTTGGTGTTGTATATATTGAAGCTTTAGCTTCAGGAAAACCTATTATAGGGGCTTTTAATGGAGGAGCAGAAGATATAATAAATAAAAATAATGGTTTGATAGTTAAAGTTAATGATGTTGATGCTTTAGGTATTGCAATGAAAAATATAAAAGAGAATATAAAATCCTATAATTCTGATAAAATAAGAAGTGAATGTATAGAAAGATTTTCTAAGAAAAAAATAATAGATGAGATACTAGAAGTATACAATGAAGTGTTAATAGAAAGGAAATAAAATGCTATTTAAAGAATATAAAATAAATGATTTTTTAGTTGAATTATCATCTGATGCACCTTCTCCTGGTGGAGGTAGTACGGCTGCTTTAGTTTCTGCTCTAGCTGGAGGATTGAATTCAATGGTTTATTCATTAACTATAGATAAAAAAGCTTATGAGATTTTAAATGAAGAAGAAAAGAAAAAGATGATTTCTTTACAAAATGAAGCTAGGAAGTTTATTGAAATTTCTAAGGAATTTATGGAAAAGGATAGAGAAGATTTCTTGGAATTAATGAGTTCTTATAAGCTATCAAAAGATACTGAAGAAGAAATCAAATATAGAAAAGAAAAAATTAAGGAAAATACTATAAATGCAATGAAGACTCCATTAAATTTAGCTGAGGAATGTATAAAATTTTATGATAATATTGAGTTTGCTGTTAAATTCGGAAATAAAAATTTAATTTCTGATGCAGGGGTAGCAACTATTTTGTTAAATTCAGCAATAGAAAGTGCAATTATAAATGTGAAAGTGAATTTAAATTCCTTAAGAAATGAAAGTTTTGCAAAGGAAATAGAAGATAAATGTAGTAGTTTATTAAATGAATCTTATATAAAAAAATCTAATTTAATGAGTGAAATTAATAATATTATTTACCCTAAAAAAAGTCTCTAATAGAGACTTT
This sequence comes from Clostridium gallinarum, assembly GCF_014836325.1. Classification (GTDB taxonomy): domain Bacteria; phylum Bacillota; class Clostridia; order Clostridiales; family Clostridiaceae; genus Clostridium; species Clostridium gallinarum. The sequence goes on along the minus strand of NZ_JACSQZ010000002.1, from coordinate 23,568 downwards.
TTTAGGGTAAATCTTTTAGGGATTTAAATTCATAACCTTGATTTTTTAATTCTTTAATAACTTCTCTAAGAATTTTTGTGTTAGTATCAGATACTGAATGTAATAAGATAATTGCACCAGGATGAGCTCCGTTTAATATTTTTTTTATGGCTGTTCTTTCGTCTGGTTGATTATCAACTAACCAATCTTTATATGCAAAGCTCCAAAATATTGTTTTATAACCTAAATCTTGAGTTCTTTTTAATGAGTTTTTTGAATACTTACCCATTGGAGGTCTAAAGAATTTAGGAATGTCTTCTCCAATTAAATTTTTAAATTCATCTTCTACTTCTGTAAATTCTAAATTAAATTTAGTACTATCTTTTATAGATGCCATAGAAGGATGATGAGATGAATGATTACACACTAAATGTCCTTCGTTAACCATTCTTTTAACAATATCAGCTTCTTGTTTTATATAAGGTTTTACAACGAAAAATGCAGCAGGAACATTTTCCTCTTTTAATGTATCTAAAATTTTAGGTGTATTGCCATTTTCATATCCTTGATCAAAAGTTAAATAAAGAACTTTTGAATTTGTATCACCTACATAATAAGCTGAGTAGTTAGAAAAAAAGTCCACTGATTCCTTAGGTGGTTCGGGAATTTTTTCATTTTCTCTTTTTACAAAATACCAGTTTAATTCTAAATCATCAGATGCTATTGCTTGGTTTGTAGATAAATTTAATATAGAAAATAAAGTTATCAATAAAATAGTGATCTTTTTTGAAATTTTCAAAGAAATCGCCTCCTTATAGATATTTTTATCTAAAATATATCTTTTACTCTGGAAATACAATGAAATTATCTATAAATCTTTATATATTGAAATAATTTTTATAGTAGAGTATAATTTTAAAGATGTAATAATGTGAATAAGATATGAAAGGAATGTACATAGATGAATTTAGGAATAGTTGGTTTACCTAATGTTGGTAAAAGTACTTTATTTAATGCAATAACAAAAGCAGGAGCAGAATCGGCAAACTACCCTTTTTGCACTATAGAACCCAATGTAGGAGTAGTTAGCGTACCAGATAAGAGATTAGATGTTTTAGAAAAAATGTATAATACAAAAAAGAAAGTATATACTGCAGTTGAGTTTTATGATATAGCTGGTTTAGTTAAGGGTGCTTCAAAAGGTGAAGGCTTAGGTAATAAATTTTTATCTCATATAAGAGAAGTATCAGCAATAGTACATGTTGTTAGATGTTTTGATGATGGAAATGTAGTGCACGTTGAGGGTTCTGTAGATCCTATTAGAGATATAGAAACAATAAACTTAGAACTTATTTTTGCAGATTTAGAAGTTCTTGAAAGAAGAATGGAAAGATCACTTAAACAAGTTAGATCAGGAGATAAAAAAGCAAAAGAAGAATATGCTTTAATGGAAAAAGTTAAAGCTCACTTAGAACAAAATTTACCAATAAGAACATTAGAGGTTACTGAAGAAGAAGAAGAAATTATAAAGGGATTATTCTTAATAACTTCAAAACCAGTTTTATATGCTTGTAATATATCAGAAGATGATATGATGGAAGGTAATACAAATAATGAATATGTTCAAAAGGTTAAAGCGTATGCAGAAAGTGAAAACTCAGGAGTAGTTGTAGTGTGTGCTAAGCTTGAAGAAGAATTATCAGGATTAGAAGATGAAGAAAAACTTGAAATGTTAAGTGAATATGGATTAACAGAATCAGGCTTAGATAAGCTTATAAGAGCAAGTTATAGATTACTTGGATTAATTAGCTATTTAACAGCTGGAGTTCAAGAAGTAAGAGCATGGACTATAAAAGAAGGAACAAAAGCACCTCAAGCGGCAGGAAAAATACATTCAGATATAGAAAGAGGATTTATAAGAGCTGAAATTGTATCATATGATGCTTTAGTAGAATGTGGATCAGAATCTCAAGCTAAGGAGAAAGGTCTTTACAGATTAGAAGGAAAAGACTATGTCATGAAAGATGGAGATGTAGTTAACTTTAGATTTAATGTATAGTTTTTAAGATTGGTATTACACCAATCTTTTTTTTTGCATTTTTAGAGTAAGAAGTTTTTTGATAATTTTAAATAAAGTTTAAACAAAACTAATATCCTTCTCAAATTTTTAAATAAATAATACCAAATTTTGAAATAAACCTTGAAGTATTTATAGAAAAATTATAAAATAATAATATAAAGTGGTTTAAAGTGGTTGAAAGTGGTGGAGAATTCATTTTAAGGTAGGGTTAAAGATGTTTATTGGAGAATATCAGCATGCTATAGATGCGAAAAATAGAATGATAGTTCCGTCAAAACTAAGAGAAGGCTTAGGTAATAAATTTGTTATTACTAAGGGGCTTGATGGATGTCTTTATGCTTATCCTATGGAAGAATGGAAGGCTTTAGAAGTGAAGCTAAAATCATTACCACTTACTAATAGAGATGCAAGAGCATTTGTTAGATTCTTTTTTTCAGGTGCTTGTGAAGTTGAAATTGATAAACAAGGAAGAGGTTTAATTCCTCAGAACTTAAAAGAATATGCAGGTATGGAAAAGGAAATAGTAAGTATAGGAGTATTAACAAGAGTTGAAATTTGGAGCAAAGAAAAGTGGGAAGAATACAATGAATCGGATATAGATTTTGACTCCATTGCAGAAAAAATGAGTGATTTAGGAATATAAGGAGAATTATTATGGAATTTAAACATGTATCTGTACTTTTAAATGAGTGTATAGAGGGATTGAATATTAAAGAAGATGGAATATACGTAGATGGTACCTTAGGTGGAGGAGGACATTCTTCGGAAATTCTTAAAAATTTATCGAAGAATGGACTATTAATAGGTATAGACCAAGATAAGGATGCATTAAAGGCTGCTGGACTAAGATTACATAATTACGAAAATGTAAAATATGTTCATAGTAATTTTTATAATATAGATTCTATCTTAAATAATTTAGAGATTGAAAAGATAGATGGAATGCTAATGGATTTAGGGGTTTCCTCATATCAATTAGATACTGGAGATAGAGGATTTAGTTATATGCAAGATGCACCTTTAGATATGAGAATGAATAGAGAAAATCCTTTATCAGCTTATGAAGTTGTAAATGAGTATGATGAAGAAGAAATATATAGGATAATTAGGGATTATGGAGAAGAAAAATTTGCTAAGAGAATAGCTAGATTTATAGTCGAAAATAGAGAAGTAAAACCAATAGAAACTACTCTAGAATTAGTTGAAATTATTAAAAATGCTATTCCAGCAAAAGCTAGAAGAGAAGGGCCTCATCCAGCTAAAAGAACATTTCAAGCTATTAGAATAGAGGTAAATAGTGAGTTATCAATATTAAATAAAGCCATTGAAGATGGAGTTAATAGATTAAATAAGGGTGGAAGAATGGCTATAATAACCTTCCATTCATTAGAAGATAGAATAGTAAAGCTTAAATTTAAAGAATTAGCAACTGCATGTACTTGTCCTAAAGGATTCCCTATATGTGTTTGTGGAGGAAAAGCTAAGGTTAAGGTTATTACTAGAAAAGCAATAGATCCGTCAAAAGAGGAAGTTGAAATGAATCCAAGAAGTAGAAGTGCTAAACTGAGAGTAATTGAGAAGCTTTAAAAAAACTATTAAATTAATATGGGGGAAGTAATAAAATGGTTAATAAAGAATATGATTATATAAGAGGCAATACAGCTTTAAATCCAAAAAGAAAATATGATGAAGTAAAAAGAAGAGAAGAAAGAGAAAATCTAGAAAGAAAAAGAAGAGAGCAACAAAGAAGAGAAAGAAATGCTAAAAAAGCTGTAGTTAAGAATATTCTACAAGTAGCATCTATTGCTTTAGTTTTAGGGGTTTTAACTATAGGAAGAGATGGAAAAGTATATAAAATGCAAAATGATCTAATAAATGTAAAAAAAGAAATTAAAAATGTAACTGCAGAAGGTGAAGCATTAAGAGCAAATTTATTAAGATATTCTTCTTTAGGAGAAATAAAAGAAATTGCTAGCAATAATGGTATGATAATGCCAAAGCAATCTGATACCATTACTGTTAATATAACAAAAGATTTTTTTGAAAATATTAGAGAGTAACATAAGTAATAAAATAGTACACTTGCCAGATAAAGAGTATTTTTTACTCTGCATGTTTTTAAATAATTACATGGAGGCATTGATGTGAATAAAAGGAATTATAGAGATAAAGCGCTAATGAAAAAAAGAATATCATTAGCGCTTACAACATTAGTATGTTTATTTGCTCTTTTAGCAATTAGGTTATCTTACATAATGATAGTTAAAAGGGAAGAATATTCAGCGAAAGCTGAAGAACAATGGACAAGTGAGGTTAAGATAGACGCAAGAAGAGGAAGAATTCTTGATAGAAATGGAGTAGAGCTAGCTATATCAGCTAATGTTTATAGAATTGACTTTGATTTAAATTCTATAAGAGCTCACTTAAGAAAAGAAAATTTAACTAACAATGATATTGCTCCTAAAATAGCAGAAGCTTTAAGTTTAGATGAAAAAAAGGTTTTAGATAAGTTAAATACTAAACTTCCTAGTGGTGCAGATGCTGGAGCTGCTATTTTAATTAGAAGAATTGAAAAAGAACTAGCTGATAAAGTAAAAGAGTTAAATATTCCTGGAGTTATAGTATCCCCAGATACAAAAAGATATTATCCAAGTGGTAATTTTTTAGCGCATGTATTAGGAAGTACTAATATAGATGGACAAGGATTAACAGGAGTTGAATTAGAATATAATAAATATTTATCAGGGACTCCAGGGCTTAGAATATCAGAACTTAGTAAGTATAATGACGAACTTCCTTATACTATTTCAAAGTTTACTGCACCTGTTAATGGAAAAGATGTTATTTTGACTATAGATTCAAACTTACAAGCTTTTGCAGAAAAGGTAGCTGAAAAAGGATACAAAGATAATGAAGCTAAACAAGTTTCTATAATAATAATGAATCCTAATAATGGGGAAATTTTAGCTATGGTAAATAAACCAGATTTTGATCCTAATACTCCATATTCAGGTGCTGAGGAGTACGAAGGGGCTAATTTGGCTGAAAAGGTTCAAAAAATGTGGAGAAATCATTTGGTCAATGATACCTTTGAACCAGGATCAATTTTTAAGGTTGTAACAATGATAGGTAACTTAGAAGAAGGATTAGTAAAAGAAACTGATACTTTCAATTGTAATGGTAGTTTGAAAATAGGACCACATACAATTAAATGTTGGAAACGATCTGGGCATGGTACACTAACATTACCTGAAATATTACAAAACTCTTGTAATGTAGGTTTTATGGAAATAGGTAAGAGGATAGGCAGAGAAGGCTTAAATGAATATATTAAAAAGTTAGGTTTTGGAAAAGTAAGTGGAATAGATTTACCAGGAGAAGCTAAAGGGATAATAAAAAAGACGGAAGATATAACTGAAGCGGATTTAGCTACAATTTCATTTGGGCAAACTAACACTGTAAATGCAGTACAATATATGGCGGCATTTAATAGTATTGTAAATGGGGGAAAGTTAATTCAACCTCATATAATGAAAGAAATCACATCAACAAATGAAAATGGTGAATTAGTTGTAGATGAAGCTTTTGAGCCTAAAATTACAGAGGTTTTAAGTGAAAGTAATACTGAGATATTAAGAGATTATCTAGAACGAACAGTATCTTATGGTGGATCTAGTAAAGCTTATGTTGAAGGATATCATATAGGTGCTAAAACTGGAACTGCTCAAAAAGTAAATCCAAATGGTGGAGGATATGAAGCAGGAAAATATATTTCATCTTTAGCAGGTTTTGCACCAGCTGATAATCCACAGGTTACTGTGTTCATATCAATAGATGAACCAGGTACAGGGACTTACTATGCAGGACAAATAGTAGCGCCTTTAGCTAATATATTATTTACAGATATATTTAATTATATGAGTGAGGATATGCCAAAAGATGATATTGAAAGTATTACTAAAGATATAGTTGTTCCTGAAATTAGAGGGCTTTCAATAAGTGAAGGGAAAAAAATACTAAAAGAATATAATTTAGAGTATAATATTAATGGAAATGGGTCTATAATAACAGATGTAAAACCTTATCCAGGCTATACTGTTAAAGAAAATTCTAAGATTAATATAGACACAGGAGAAATTGAGTCTTATAATAAAAATGTTGTTATGCCTGATTTAAGGGGGTACTCTTTAGAGTCAGCTACTAAAATATTAAATGACTTAGAAATTATTTTTACTTATGAAGGAGAAGGTTGTATAATTAAACAAAGTATTCCTAAGGGTGAATTAATAAGTAAGGGTACCAATGTTAAGCTAGTATTAGATGAAGAATATGGAGATTAATTAGAATATCCCTTTACATTAGCATGTGGGACACTCACATGCTAAATTTATATACAAAAGACATAGGGAATTCGCTTAGAATATTAAGGAGATGGTAAAATGAAGTTATTAGATTTGTTAAATGGAGTAAACTATGAAGTTTTAAATGGAAATTTAGATATTGATGTAAGTCATATACAATATGATAGTAGAAAAATAGGTGAAGGTGATATTTTTGTTTGTCTTACAGGCTTTGAGGTTGATGGACATAATTATGCTACAAAGGCAATAGAAGCTGGGGCTAAAGTTATATTATGTGAAAAAGATATAAATATAACTAATGAAGATATAACAGTTGTATTAGTTAGAGAAGGAAGAAAAGCTTTAGCAACTATGTCAGCCAATTACTATGGTCATCCAGCTGAAAAATTGAAATTAATAGGTGTTACAGGAACTAATGGGAAAACAACTACTGTTTATTTATTAAAATCTATGCTAGAAAAAGCAGGTAAAAAAGTAGGATTAGTAGGAACTATTGCTAATTATATTGGAGATTTAAAAGTCAAATCAGAAAGAACTACTCCAGAATCTTTAGAACTTCAAAAATTATTTAAGGATATGGTTGATGCTAATTGTGAGTATTGTGTTATGGAAGTTTCATCTCATTCCTTGTATTTAGATAGAGTTTATGGATGTGAGTTTGAAGTGGGAATTTTTACAAATTTAACAAGAGATCATCTAGATTTCCATAAATCATTTGAAAATTATTATAATGCTAAATTTAAACTATTTGAAAGAAGTAAGGCATGCGTTATCAATATAGATGATGACTATGGCTATAGAATTGTAAGAGATATTGAAAGTATAGGAAATAAAGAAGTTAAAACGTACTCGATTAAAGATGAAAGTGACTTTAAAGCATCAGAGGTAATGTTAAAAGAAGGAGATATTCATTTTAAAGTAAATGGGGATAATTATAATTCAGTTTTACCAGGAGAATATAATGTATATAATGCGTTAGGGGCAATTGGTGCAATGAATTTACTAGATATTGACAATGAGTTTGTTAAAAAAGGCCTTCTTGATGTAGTTGTTCCAGGAAGATGTGAAAGAATAGGATATAAATATGATATTCCATATGATATAATAATTGACTTTGCTCATACACCTGATGGATTAAAGAATATATTAGAGACTCTAAAGGATTATACAAAAAATAGATTAATAGCAGTATATGGTTGTGGTGGAGACAGAGATAAGGTAAAGCGTTCTGAACTTGGTAGAATTGGAACTGAACTTGCTGATTTAGCTGTTATAACTTCAGATAATCCAAGAGAAGAAGATCCAATGGCTATTATAAAGGAAATATTATCAGGTATAAGTAAGTCAAATTATATTGCTATAGAAAATAGAGCTGAAGCTATAAAACTTGCATTAAATATGGCTGAAGAGGGAGACGTAGTAGTTCTTGCTGGAAAGGGACATGAAAATTATCAAATAACAAATGAAGGTGTTATTCATTTTGATGAAAGAGAAGTTGTAGATGAAATTTTAGCTGATAAAAGAAAAAAATAGAGGTGGATAAAGTGGAATTATCTTTAATTGAAATACTAGAAGCTACTTCTGGGGAAATAATAATAGAGAAAAAAAGTGAATTTAATAATATTTGTATAGATACAAGGAAAATACAAAAGGATAATATATACTTAGCTATTAATGGAGAAAGGTTTAATGGAAACAAATTTGTAATAGAGGCTTTTTCAAAAGGAGCTTCTATTGCAATAGTAGATGAAATTTTATTTGATATTAAAGATTGTGAAGGGCTTGGAACGGTAATTAAAGTTGAAAATTCAGAAAAAGCTTTATTAGATTTAGCCAAGTTTTATAGAAAAAAACTTGGATTAAAAGTAGTTGGAGTAACTGGTTCTTGTGGTAAAACATCTACAAAAGATTTAATAGCTGCTTTTTTAAGTGAAAAATATAAAGTTTTTAAAACAAAAGGAAATTTTAATAACCAAATAGGACTTCCTCTTATGATATTAGAACTAGATAGTAGCTATGATGTTGCTGTTTTAGAAATGGGAATGAGTAATCTTGGGGAAATAGATGTACTAGCAGAGTGCGCTAGACCTGATATAGCAGTAATAACTAATATAGGTTTATCTCATATAGAAAATTTAAAGACTCAAGAAAATATATTAAAAGCTAAAAGTGAGATTTTTAATTATTTTGATGAAAAGAATACATTAATATTAAATGGTGAGGATGAAAATTTATTAAAAATAAATAATAAATGTTTTGAAATTTTAAGAATTGGCTATAATCATGAATATGATGTTCATGCTTTTAATATTATACTAAAGGAAGATAATACAACCTTCTCAGTTAAGGATAATAATCAGGATTATATATTTAATATACCTATGGCTGGAAAGCATAATGTTTTAAATTCTATGCTAGCAATAGGAGTAGCAAAAAAACTAAATGTTTCTTTTGAAGAAATGGAAAGAGGAATAAATAATTTAGAAGCTACTTCAATGAGATTAGAAGTAATTAAAAAAGATAAAATTACTATAATAAATGATTGCTATAATGCTAGTCCTGATTCAATGAAATCTTCTATTGAGGTTTTAAATACTTATAAAAATGGAAGAAAAGTAGCTATACTTGGAACTATGAATGAACTTGGTGATGAAGCAATAAATGCACATACTGAAGTTGGGTGTTATGCAAAAGAAAAGGTAGAATTACTAGTAGCTATAGGTGATTATAAAGATTGTTATAAGAATGGATTTAAACAAGATAATATAATTACTTTTAGTAACAAGGAAGAATTTTTAGATAATTTAAAGAACGTTATTAAAGAAAATGATGTAATTTTAGTTAAAGCTTCAAGAGGTATGAAGTTTGAAGAAATAGTAAATTCATTAGAAGAGGCTGAAATATAACAAAGGAGGTGACCTGCCTAATTTAGGCAGAAATAATGGGGGATAAATTAATAGACATTATAACATCAAAAGTAGCAATAGGATTAGTATTATCTTTTATAATTTCAATTATATTAGGACCTATAATAATACCTATGCTAACAAAATTGAAATTTGGTCAAAATATTAGAAAAGAAGGGCCTCAGAGCCATCTAAAAAAAGCAGGAACTCCAACTATTGGTGGGTTGATTTTTATAGTTTCAAGCTTAATAGTTATGTTGGTTATGAGATTCAATCCTACAGAAGAGGGAATGATTGCACTATATTCATTATTAGCTTTTGGATTTATTGGATTTTTAGATGATATATTAAAAATTATCAAAAAGGAAAATGAAGGTTTAAAAGCTTGGCAAAAAATGTTGTTACTACTTATCTTTTCAACTATAATTGCGGTTTATGGATATTTCTATTTAGAGCCTAGTTTAAAGATACCATTTTTAGGAACTAAAATACCATTAGGTATTTTATATGTACCATTTGTTATAGTATATTATGCAGGAGCTACTAATGCTGTTAATTTAACGGATGGATTAGATGGTTTAGCAGCTACTGTAAGTGTATTAGTTTTAACTTTCTTTGGTGTTGAAGCTTTTATTATGGGATACGAATCATTAGCAGTTTTCTCATTAGTTTTAGCAGGTGGATTACTAGGTTTCTTAAAGTTTAATGCATATCCAGCAAAGGTATTTATGGGAGATACAGGATCTTTAGCAATAGGTGGTGCTATAGCAACTATTGCATTAATATTAGAAATGCCACTTATTCTAGTAATAGTAGGTGGAATATATGTTATTGAAACTTTATCAGTTATTTTACAAGTTTCATCATATAAGTTAAGAGGTAAAAGATTATTTAAAATGGCACCAATACATCATCATTTTGAACAAGAAGGATGGAGTGAGACAAAGATAGTAACAATTTTTGCAGTTATTACTGTAGTGCTATGCTTTATAGGATTTTTAGCCCTTTAATCATTGATTGGAGGAGTTTTTATGAGAACAGCAAAACAAAAAAATAGAATGGGTGAAATGGACTATGGTATTTTCTATGCTGTTATTATTTTGCTAGCTATAGGAGTAATTATGATTTATTCAGCTAGCTCATACTATGCAATGTTTAAAGAGGGCGATAGTATGATGTATTTAAAAAAACAATTAATTTGGGCAATAACAGGATTAATTGGTATGGTTGTTATATCTAGCTTTGACTATCATAAAATAAAAAAAATTACTCCTCATATTTTAATCACAACTGTTCCTTTGCTAATAGCTGTATTTTTCTTTCCAGCAGTAAATGGTGCTAAAAGATGGATACAACTAGGACCTTTATCATTTCAACCATCTGAGCTTACTAAGTATGCTGTAGTTATGTTTTTAGCAATGAGCTTAGATGCTAAAGGTGATGGGGTGAAGAAATTTTTAACGGGTATAGTTCCTTATTTAGGAGTATCAGGTTTTTTTGCAGCTATGATTTTAGCAGAGAAAAATTTAAGTATAGCAGCTATTATAATGATTGTTACATTTATCATGCTTTTTGTATCTGGTGGAAGATTACAAGATTTATTTGGCAAGGTTGCACCGGTTTTACTAGTAGCTGTAATGATATTTATTTTTGGTGAAGATTATAGAAGAGCAAGAATGCTTAATTTCTTAAATCCATGGCAGGATCCAGCCGGAGATGGATATCAATTAATTCAATCTTTTTATGCATTAGGAGCAGGAGGAGTAACGGGACTAGGTCTTGGTCAATCAAGACAAAAAACTTTATACATGCCTGAGCCACATAATGATTTTATTTTTTCAATAATTGGTGAAGAGCTTGGTTTAATTGGATGTTTATTTATAGTTTCATTATTTGTCTTTTTTGTTTGGCGTGGAATAAAAGTGGCAATTAATGCAAAGGATAGTTATGGCACTTTACTTGCTATTGGAATAACATCAATTATTGCAGTTCAAGCAATTATAAATATTGCTGTTGTAACAGGTTCAATGCCTGTAACTGGAGTTCCTATGCCGTTTATAAGTTATGGAGGAACATCCTTAGTAATAAATATGATGGCTATGGGAATTATTTTAAACATATCAAGGCAGGTTAAAGGAAAAGAAGTATAGTTAAAAGAGCTAGTTTAAGTATTTTAAATTAGCTCTTTTTTTATTTACTTAGATAATATATAAAGATAATATTAATTTATAATAAAACTTTAAATTTAGTAAAATATATAATGAAAAAATAACCAAAAAGTGATATTATGATAATATATAATATTATGCAAAAGTAGGAGAACTATGAATACTAATGTAAGAAAATTTGTAATTAAGAAAAAAAGAAAAAAAATAATTAAAAAATTAATACTGGGATTATTTATATTGATCATTGGAATTATAATTTTTATATATAAAACTCCAATGTTCAACTTAAAAAATATAAATATAACAGGACTAGTAACATTAAATAATGATAGTTTACAAGAATTATTAAAATACAATATAGGGCAAAACATTTTTACAATAGATTATAATAAGATTGAAGAAGATCTGATGGAAAATCCATATATTAAAGAAGTAAAAATAAGTAAAAAAGGTATTAATAAAATTTCAATAAATATTGTGGAAGATAAAATTGCATATTATTTAATTAGTAATGATAAGTATAAAGCTATTAATACTGAAGGGGTAGTAGTAGAAGATTTAGAAAGTCTAGGTGATAGAAGTTTAACTAAGTTAACAGGTATAGATGTTTCAGATAAAAAAATTGGTGAAAAGATATGTGAAGATTCATATATGCCATCAACTTTAGAAAATTTCTATAAAATGATAGAAGTTTTGCCACCAGAGTATAAAATTTCAGAGATTAATATTTTCGATCTTAATAATATTAGTTGTATTATAGGGGATGTAGAAATAAAATTAGGGGATAGTACTGATATATTTGATAAAGTAAATATAGCTTTAAATATTATAGAGCAGGGTATTATAACAAAAGGATATATTGATATGAGTTTTGACGGAGCTCCTGTGATTAATCAAGTTGAATAGAAAGGGGGAATTAGTATGAAAAAATTAACATCGCAGATTTTTGTAGCAATTGTTTGTGCATTTTTGGGTTTTTTGCTAGCACATCAATTTAAATTGCTTAATGAGAAAGATAAAATAAATGTTAATAGTCAAAATGGAGATATTATAGCAGAAATTGAAGCTTTAAAAAAAGAAAAAGAAGAATTAAGTAAGACTAATAGTGATTTGTCTGAACAGCTTAAGGAATTAGAGGAAAAGGCATCTAATAATGGGGCACTTGAAGCTGAAATTAAGAAGCAACTAGATAATGCAAGAATGAATTTAGGATTATTAGATGTAAAAGGACCAGGAATTATTATAACAATTACACCAAAGACTAATATATTTGGATCTAATACAGATAATAGAACTATATCAGAAGATGAGATAGTTCATGTAGTTAATTCATTAAGATATATAAAAGCAGAGGCTATATCTGTTAATGATTATAGGCTAACACCTCAAACAGGTATTAAAAGTTCAGGTAATTGGATCTGGATTGGAACATCTAAAATAGATCCCACTGGAAAAATTGTTATAAAGGCAATTGGAGATAAGCAAGCATTAAAAGTAGCAGCTAATTTTATTGGGGTCTTAGATTATGGAGCTTTACGTAATTATCAAAGTGAAGTTAGTGAAAGTGATGAAATTATAATAACTAAAACAACTCAATCTTTAAAGAATGAGTATATTAAGCCAGTAAATTAGAAAGGGGGATTAAAAATGATAGCATTTATAGGTCTTTTATTAGGTGTTCTTTTAGGGTTATTATTAGATGTTAATATTCCAGAAACTTTATCTCCCTATATGTCTGTTGCAATACTTGCTTGCTTAGATTCAGTTTTTGGAGCGGTAAGAGCTTCTTTATCTAAAAATTTTAAAGCAGATATATTTATATCAGGCTTTTTTGGTAATGCAGCTTTAGCAGCGGCTCTTGCTTACTTGGGTGATAAGCTTGGAATACCAATGTATATAGCAGCAGTTATTGTATTTGGAGGTAGAATTTTTGATAACTTTGCTATAATAAGAAGATTAATAATAGAAAGTTTAAAATCTCGTAAGCGAGGTGAATAAATGAAAAATATAAAAGGGAAAATTTTTATTTTAGGTACATCAATTATTACGGGGTTTTTAATTATAAATAGTATTAATTTAAGTGATGTAAGCAATGGAATACAATCTCTTAATGCTATTGATTATAAAAATGCTATTGAAGAGAGAAATCAGCTTTATAAGGATATAGAAGATATAAAAAGTCAAAATATTGATTATAGATATCAAATTAGTAAATATGATAGTGATGATCCTTTAAAAAGTGAAAAACTTATTGAAGATATGAAAAATCAACTAGTAAATTATAGTGAACTAAGCGGAACAAGTGCAGTTAAAGGACCAGGTCTAATAATAAAGATGCAAGATGAAGAAATAGATAGGGTTTGGGATACTCAAGCTGAAATAGCTAGAAAAATGATTCATGAAGATGATATGGCTTTAGTTATAAATGATATAAGAAGTGCAGGAGCAGAAGCAATATCAATTAATAATCATAGAATATTAACTAATACCAATGTAAGTTGTTATTGGGCTTATATAGGATTTGAAGATGAATCTAGTGTTTTTGCACCATTTTATATTAGTGTTATAGGAAATCCAGAAGAAATGAAGGCAATATTATTATCAGAAAATAGCGTTATTCAAAGGTTAAAAGCAAGAAAAATAAAAGTAGAAATTGAGGTTAAAGACGAAGTTATAATTCCTATAACAAAGCAAAATACAGAACCACAATTTATGCAAAGATACGATGAAAAATAAATATTAAAAAAATCTATAAGAATTGAAGGATTTTAAGGTTTTTTGAAGAATAATTACATTAGGTAAATAAGCTCTTTAGGAGGATATATCTTGAGTATTGAAGAAAATTTAAATAAAATTAAAAATGATATTTCAAAAGATATTACGTTAGTTGCAGTATCTAAAACTAAACCTATAGAGGATTTAAAAATAGCTTATAATTTAGGTCAAAGAGATTTTGGAGAAAATAAAGTTCAGGAGTTTATTGATAAAGAGGAATCCTTACCTAAAGATATAAGATGGCATTTTATAGGAAATTTACAAACTAATAAAGTAAAATATTTAGTTGGTAAAGTGAACTTAATACATTCTTTATCGAGTATAAAACTTTTAAAAAAAATTGATGAAGAATTTGCGAAGAAAGATTGCATTGCTAATGTTTTAATTCAAATAAATATAGGGAGAGAAGAAACAAAGGGTGGAATTTTTGAGGAAGATATAGAAAGTTTTATAAATGAGGTTGAAGCTTGCAATAACTGTAAGGTAAAAGGAATAATGACTATAATCCCTAAAGGAAATGATGAAGAAAATAGATATTATTTCAAAAAAATGAAAATAATATATGATAATTTAAGTAAAAAATCATACAAAAATATTACAATGGAAATTTTATCAATGGGTATGACTCATGATTATAAAATAGCTTTAGAGGAAGGTTCCAACTTGATAAGAGTTGGAGAAGGAATCTTTGGCAAAAGAAATATAATAGGAGGATTGACTAATGAGTAATATGTTTGGAAAATTTAAGGAAATAATGGGGCTTGGAGACTATGAGGATGAATTCGATGATTTAGAAGAAATAGAAGTAGAAGAAGAAAATCAAGAAGAAATGGAACCTATAATATCAAAACAAAAAGGTAATAAGGTAGTTAACATACATACAGCTTCAACAGCTAAGGTAATGGTTACTAAACCTGCTAATTATGATGATGCAAGAGAAATATCTGATGCAATAAAGGCTAGAAAAATAGTTTTAGTTAACGCTACAACTTTAGAAACTAAGGTTGCTCAAAGATTAGTAGACTTTATAAGCGGTTCTTGCTATGTTTTAGGTGCTACTTTACAAGAAATTGAGCATAGAGTTTATTTATTATCGCCTTCAAATGTTGAAGTAACAAATGAATTAAAAAATGAATTAAGTTCCAAAGCGTTATTTAATTGGAACAAATAGGAGGAGATTAAAATAGAAATAGTTTTTTTAGCAATTAGATTATTAACTAGAGCTTTAGAAATAACTATTTTTTTAGAAATTATATTATCTATTTTCCCTAATATAAGGGAGAATTCGTTGTATAATATTATAGCATCTTTTAATTATCCAATTTTGCAACCTTTTAGAGTTATACAAAGTAAAGTTTTTAAGAATAATATAATAGATTTTTCACCATTATTTGCAATAATGTTATTATCTTATATTAGGATGTTATTTTAATGTTAACTAAAGAAATTTTACTTAAAAACTTTTCTGATGAAGATGCAAAAGAAGCTATAAAAGTTTATGAAAATTATAGGTTAGCTTATGAAAAAGATATAACTATTTTTACAAGTAGTTTTTGTTCTCCAAATATATGGAGTTTCTTTGAAAAGTATTGTAATAAAAATAGTTTATTAATTGAGACTAATGGAATTTTTGATGAATCTGAAAGAAGAATGATTTCATTTAATAATCCCTATAAATTAGATTATCCTATTAATATTATTGAAGTAATTAATAAATCTAATTTTTCTAAATTAGAACATAAAGATTATTTAGGTGCAATATTATCTTTAGGAATTGAAAGAAATAAAATAGGAGATATTGTAGTAAAAGAAAATAGAGCATATTTTCCTATTATAGAGGAAATAAGTAGTTATGTTTTATCAAATTTGAATTGTATTGGTAGATCACCAGTTGAAACAAAAATTTTAGATGATTTAAATATGATACCTTCTGTAAATTTTGAGGAATTAATAATAAATATATCTTCATTAAGATTAGATAATATAGTTGCAAAAATATCCAATATATCTAGAGCTAAGGCTTTGGAACTTTTAGAAAGCAGTAAAGTTTTGGTGGATTATGTAAAAACTAAAGATAAAAGCCAAGAACTTTTAAAGGGCTCAAGAGTAACCATAAGAGGAAAGGGCAAATATATAATTGGAGAGATTATTGGCGAAACAAGAAGTGGTAAAAAGAGAGTTATAATAAAAAAATATATTTAATGTGTAGAGGTGATTGTATGAAACTTACTCCAATGGATATAAGCAATAAGGAATTTAAAAAAGGATTTAGAGGCTACGATACTGAAGAAGTAGATGAGTTTATAAATGAAATAATAGATAATTATGAAGAATTATTTAAAGAAAATTCAAGACTAAAGGAAAATTTATCAAGAGTTAATGAAAAATTAGAGCATTATGTTAAAATAGAAAATACAATACAAAATACATTATTATTAGCTCAAAATGCTGCAGAGCAAGCTAGAGAGGCATCTCAAAAAGAAGCAGACATGATATTAAAAAATGCAAATGAAGCAGCAAAGAAAATTTTAGATAAAGCACATGATAATGTAATATCTATTAATGATGAGTATGAAAAAGTAAAACAAGAGTTTGTAAGATTTAGAGCTAAATTTAGAAACTTTATGAATGCTCAAACAGAAACTTTTGATGAGCTAGAAAAAGATTTAACTAAACATTATAATGTTTCTGAACCTACAGAAAAGTTTATTGAAGAAAAAGGTATACAAATATCATCGAATAATATTGAAATGATAGATGAAGTATATACCGAAGATATGGATGAAATAAAAAGCTTTTTTGCTAAAACAGAAGAATAAAATCCGTTTAATACGGATTTTTTGTTTTTAATAAATTTATATATTGAGAGAAAAGGTTTGTTATATTATAATGTGTTAAGAATTAAAATTTTGGAGAATTATAATGGATAAATTATTTTTTAAAATAACAAATGAAAATGATGAAAATTTAAGAATAGACAAATACTTATCAAATGTAATTGAAGGAAAATCAAGGTCATTTATTCAAGGGTTGATAGACTCAAATTCTATACTTGTAAATAAAAAAGTAATTAAAAGTAATTATAAGCTTAAGCTACAAGATGAAATAGAAGTTACTATGCCAGAGCCTATTGAGTTAGATGTTAAAGCAGAACCTATTGAACTAAATATAATTTATGAAGATAAAGATGTAATTGTATTAAATAAACCTCAAGGAGTAGTGGTTCATCCAGCTCCTGGAAATTACTCGGGTACTTTAGTAAATGGATTACTTTATCATTGTAAAGATTTATCAGGAATAAATGGAGTAATAAGACCAGGGATTGTACATAGAATTGATAAAGATACTTCTGGTATATTAGTTATAGCTAAAAATGATGAGGCACATAATATTTTAGCTGCTCAATTTAAAGAGCATAGTATAAAAAGAGAATATTATGCACTAGTAGAAGGTAAGTTTAATAAATTAGAAGGAACAGTAGATAAACCAATAGGAAGAAATAAAAAAGATAGATTAAAGATGGCAATTGTTGATGATGGGAAGAGAGCAGTTACACATTATGAAGTGTTAGAACAATACAATAATAATACAGCTTTAGTTAAGTGTGTATTAGAAACTGGAAGGACTCATCAAATTAGAGTTCATATGGCATCTATTGGTCATCCGTTAGTAGGAGATCCTTTATATGGACTTAAAAGGCAAAAGTTTAAATTACAGGGGCAAGTTTTGCATGCAAAAACTTTAGGATTTATTCATCCAACTAAAAATGAATATATGGAATTTGATTCTGATTTACCAGATTATTATATAGAATTATTAAATACTTTAAGAAAATAGAGGTGAAAAAATGAATTTAAAAGCAAATTTATTAGATGATAAAGCTATAAGAAGAACTTTAGTTAGAATATCTCATGAAATAATAGAAAAAAATAAAGGCGTTGAAGATGTTGTTTTAATAGGAATAAAAAGAAGAGGATATCCTATAGCAGAAAGAATTGCAAAAAATATTGAGAGTATTGAAGGAATTAAAGTTCCTGTTGGTTCAGTAGATATTACATTATATAGAGATGATATAACGGAAATTAAAGATACACCAAAGGTTAATAATTCTAATTTAGGTGTAGAAGTAATAGGGAAAAAGGTAATATTAGTAGATGATGTTTTATATACATGTAGAACTGTAAGAGCAGGAATAGATGCTGTTATGGATTCAGGAAGACCAGATCAAATACAATTAGCAGTATTAATAGATAGAGGGCATAAGGAATTACCTATACGTGCAGATTATGTTGGAAAGAATATTCCTACTTCTAAAAGTGAAATTATAGCTGTAGAAATTGAAGAAATAGACGGAGAAGACTCTGTTAAAATTTACGAAGGAAAATAGAGGAGATAAGTATGGAATATGATTTAATTGCAACAACAACCTTTGGTTTAGAAGGTATTACTGCTAAAGAGTTAAAGGCACTAGGATATGAGGATTTAAGAACAGAAAATGGTAAAGTTCATTTTAAGGGTGATGAAATGGATATTGCAATTGCAAATATTCATTTAAGAACTGCTGATAGAATTTTAATAAAAATGGGAGAATTTGAAGCAAGGAGTTTTGAAGAGTTATTTCAAGGAACTAAAAGTATAAAATGGAGTGAATTAATTCCTATAGATGGATTTATGCATGTTAATGGTAAATCAGTAAAATCTACTTTACATAGCGTTCCAGATTGTCAATCTATAGTAAAAAAAGCTATCGTAGATAGTATGAGTGATTCTTATGGTGTTACACAATTTGCAGAAGATGGACCATTATATAAAATAGAAGTATCTATTTTAAAGGATGTTGTTACATTAACTATAGATACCTCAGGCCCAGGTCTTCATAAAAGAGGATATAGAGAAGAGGCTGGTGCAGCTCCCTTAAAAGAAACTTTAGCTGCTGCTATGGTTTTAATTTCAAGATGGAAAGAGGAGTTTGTTTTAGTAGATCCTTTTTGTGGATCAGGAACTATATTAATAGAAGCTGCTATGATAATGCAAAATATAGCGCCAGGACTATGTAGATCTTTTACTTGTGAAACATGGCCTACAATGGATGAAGATATTTTTGAACAAGTAAGAGAAGGTGCTGAAAGAGCAATAAAAAATAAAGATATTAAATTATTAGGATATGATATAGATGGAAGAATATTAAGAGTAGCTAGAAGTAATGCAGAAAAAGCAGGAGTAGCTAAGTATATAGAGTTTCACAGAAGAGATTTCAAGGAGTTTTCAAGTGGTGAAAAGTATGGTTTTATGATTTCTAATCCTCCATATGGTGAAAGATTAGGAGAAAAGAAGGAAGTAGAAGAACTATATAAGATATTTGGAGCTTATAAGAAAAAATTTATAAATTGGGATTATAATATACTTACTTCCTATGAAAAATTTGAAGTTCCTTTTGGAATAAAATCAAGCAAAAATAGAAAGCTTTATAATGGTAAGTTAAAATGTTATTATTATCAATACTTTGATAATGAATTAATTAAAAACCCTGGAGATATGGTTATAAATCATATATAAAGTCTCTAAAAAAGAGTTGTTTCATAATAATATGCGACAACTCTTTTATCAATTATTTTAATATTTTATTATTTTCAAATTTTAAATTATTGTATTCACTTGGTTCAGTATAAATAGTGTAATTAGTATTATATATAACCATTCCAGGTTTAGCACCATTTGGTTTTTTTATATTTTTAACAAGAGTATAATCTACTGGTACTTTAGTAGAGTTTTTAGCTTTACTGTAATAAGAAGCAAGAATTGCTGCTTCCTCTATAGCTGTATCAGATGGTTCAAAGCTGCAAAGTATAACATGCGAACCAGGAATATTTTTTGTGTGAAGCCATAAATAATTTTTATTTGCAAATTTTAAAGTTAAATAATCGTTTTGTATATTATTTTTGCCTATATATATATCAGTTCCATCAGAAGATATTATATGAATTGGCTTAGATCCTTTATCTTTTTTATTCTTTTTAGAGCTTCCTTTAAATTTTAAATATCCAGTTTCTATAAGTTCTTTTTTTATATCATCTATTTCTGCATAATCTTCACAATTTAGAATATTTGTTAATACAGAATTAAGATACTCTATTTCAGAATTGTTTTTTTCAAGTTGTTCTATTGCAGATTCTTCTGATTTTTTTAGCTTATTATATTTTTTATATAACTTTTGAATATTTTCAGAGGCTGATTTATTTTCATCTAATTTTATAGTTAAATATTCTTCTTCATTTTCATTATAGAAATTTAATAAAGATATTTCCTTTTGTCCTTTTTCTATCATATAAATATACGAAGTCAATAAATCTCCTTGAATTTTAAATTTTTCTTTTTCATTGCACTCTTTTAATATGGATCTAAGTTTTTTTTCTTTATTAACACATCTCTCTATGTTAGTAGAAATTAATCTTTGTAAATCCATACTTCTAGCTGACAGTCTATCTTGCTTATCTTTTACGGTAAAAAATTCATCTAATAATAAATTAGGATTATCAAATTTAATTTGTAAATATTTATCCTGAAGATTTTCTAAATTAATACAATAAAAATCTTTGAATACATCTTTATCTTTATAGATAGAGTAAGAAAAATTATTCTTTATATTTTCTATAAAAAATTTAAAGAAATTAAAAATTGTTTTTAGATTTATGGTATTATTATCTTGTAGGAAATTTATATATAAACTTCTAGATAAAGGTTTTCCTACTCCAGTAAAAACATTTGTAAAGAAATCTTCATTAAATTGTATTTCTTTATTACATAAAAACATATTATAATCATCAAGAGAGAAATCAAATGGGTTTAACTTGTTAGATTTAGGTGGATATACATAATTTACACCTGGATATAAGACTCTAAAGGTGTTTATATCAGAAGATATATGTTTAATACACTCCATAACTTTATTATCTCTTTCTCTAACAAGAGTAATATTACTATGTCTACCCATGATTTCAACTATTAAAATATATTTACTATCGAATCCAAGTTCATCGGTAGATTCGATATGTAATTTAATTATTCTATCACCATTTAATTGAGTTATATCAGTTATTCTTCCACCAATTAAGTATTTTCTCATTACCATTGTGAACATTGGTGCTTGAAGAGGATTAGGTTTACTTATGTTAGTTAAATGAATTCTAGGAAATTTTGAAGAGGCAGATATTAATAATTTTACGTTTTCTCTTCCTTTTCTAAGTGTTAAAATAACTTCATCTTTTTCTGGTTGATTTATTTTATCTATTTTAGAATTTAATATTGATTTTTTGAAATCATGTACTAAACTATATAAGTAGATTCCATCAAAGGCCATATTTATCATCCTTTCTTTGGTAATAACATAAGCATAGTATAACATTTAATAGTTAATTTTATCAATGGTATATAAGGAGAAATGGAGGGGATTTTATGAATTTTATTAAGATGCAAGCTTTAGGAAATGATTTTATCTTAATTGATGATTCTGATGAAAAAATAATTGAAAATGAAATTCAAATTGCAAAAAAGGTTTGCAATAGAAAATTTGGCGTAGGAGCTGATGGATTGGTTATAGTTAGAGAATCTAATTATGGCCATAAAAAAATGATAATTATTAATAGTGATGGGTCTAGGGCTAATATGTGTGGTAATGCTATAAGATGCTTTGCTAAATATTTATATGAAATAGAATTTATAAAAGGAAATAAGTTATTAATTGAAACAGGTGATGGAATAAAAGAAGTAGAACTATATTTAAAAAATAACAAAGTTGACTTGATTAAAGTAAAAATGGGTAAGGTAAGCTTTAAAGGAGAAGATATACCACTAAAATTAAAAGAAGAATTAATAAATGAAGAAATTTTAATAAATAATAAACTATATAAAATTACTAGTCTTTTAATAGGAGTACCTCACACTATATTAATAAATAATAATAATGAATATACTATAGATGATGGTAAAATAATAGAAAAACATGATTTATTTTTAGAAGGTACTAATGTAAATATAGTAAAAATAATAGATAAAGGGAATATAGAAGTAAAAACATGGGAAAGAGGTGCTGGAGCTACATTAGCTTGTGGAACAGGATGTTGTGCATCTGTAGCTACATTAAATAAATTTGGATTAGCTAATAATAAAGTAAAAGTTAAAACATTAGGAGGAAATTTAGAAGTTAATATTATAAATGAAGAAATTTATATGATTGGAGGAGCAGAGTTTATCTGCAAAGGTGAATTATTGTTTTAAAGAGGTAAAATATGAGAAGTATAGGAAGAAAAACAAAAAGAAAAAGATTGAGCCTTAGTATATTAATGATATTTGTAGTATCTATATTTTACGGATGTAAGAATAAAGAAGAAAAATATATTAAAGTAGATTTAAATAGTGGAGCAATAGCAATTGAAAAATCAGGTGAATATAATGTTTATAATTTTAGTAATGGAATATATGAGAAAGTAGAGTTAGGATATGTAATAACATCCTTTGATTCACAAAGTGGTAATTTTATTTTTAATCAAAATGGAGAATTTAAAGTAAATTATTTAGGAGAAGAATTCTTAATAAATGAAAATGATAATGATAATATATATTCAGCTAAGTTATCAAGAGGTGGGAATTATTTAAGTTATTTTGTTAAAAATGGTTATTTGGATTTAAAGATAAAAGATTTAGCTGAAAATAAAAATATAGATATTAATAGTAATGTTTATATTTCAGGAGAATTACTAGACTGGTTAGATAAAGATACTTTAGTTTATTACGGAGTAGATAAAAATAAGAATAACGGATTATTTATATATAACATAAAGGAAGGAACAGAAGAACTTTTATACAAACTGGACTCAGGATACGTTGAATATTTAAAAGTTTTAGATAATGGATTAGTATTCCTTCAAGAAAAGGAGGGCAAGCAAAAATATTTAAAATTTATTAATGAAACTGGTGAAGTAAGTTATTCTTTAAATAATATAGTTGAAGCTATTGATATAGAAGAAACTTCTAATGGAGTATTTGTTTTAGGTAAAGTAGAAAATAATAATTATTCTTTATATGAATTAAAAGATGGAAAAATAAAGAGGCTTGTTTATGATTTTCCTAAAATAATAAATTTAGAAAAAGGATTATCAAAAGATAGTGAAGGAAATATATTATTTGTTGGAGGAGAAGATATAGATAATCAAAAAATATATATATGTATTGATGAAGCAATAAGTTCAATAGATGTGGAAGATGGAAATTATTATTTTATAGAATATAATTAGGAGTATTTA
>NZ_JACSQZ010000029.1 GCF_014836325.1 Clostridium gallinarum | reverse complement strand
ATGAAGCGAAAGTTTCACGTACGGTGTGGAGCGGGGGAAAACTTAGAGATTACATCAAAGAGTTACCTATCGCTATTCTGAAAAGGAAATAGAACTTTGGGAAGCTAAGGTAAAGCAAGGACAATTAAGAAGAGATTCAGATCTTATAAGAATAGCTAATAGTTTAAGACAAGGTATGAGTACAATGGTAAGTGGAAGTGGACTTACCTTAGAAGATATAGGTATTACGTCAGTTCAAGATTATGGTGGAACTAAAGATGGAACATTTAAAATAAACGAAACTACTTTAAAAGAAGCTATAGAAAATAATACAGAACAAGTATCTAAGTTATTTATGCAAAGTGCACCTTCAGGAGTATCAGAAGAAGAGGTTTATAATCAAAAAGGAATAATGATGAGACTTAAAGATATTTTGTATGATGAAACAGTATCATCTAAATCAGTTTTAGCAAAAAAAGTAGGCTTTGAAGGAACAACAACAGTAGCAAATAACACATTAACTAAACAGATGACAGAATATCAAAAGAAAATAGATGAAATGGAAGATCTTTTTGCAGATAAAGAACAAGCTTTATATACAAAGTATTCTAAACTAGAAACTATAATGAATAACTATAATAGCCAAATGACATATTTATCACAGGCATTAGGACTTAGTACATCATAATGATAAAAGATTACTTATTACAATATAAAGAATTAACAGAGGCTATAATAGTTAATATTAAAAATGATTTAGATGCAGAAAAGCTTATGAATGAAAGAGGGAAAGTTTTAAGAGAATTATTAGAAAATAAGACTTTAAATAAAGAAGATGTAAAAAACATATATATAGACTTAAAGCTAGATAAATTAGATAAACTATTGAAAGAAGAAATAAATAAAGCAAGAGAAAAAACTAAAGAAGAGCTAAGAAAAATAGCACAAAGAAAAAATGCAAATAGAGCGTATGGGAAAAGTATAAATACAATAAATAATTTCAATAAAAAAATTTAAAATAAACTATAAAGTAATAAAAAAAACAGACGAGATTAATAATATAGTTGATAAAGAAAAGAAAGTAAGAGTAAAAAAACTCTCAACTATCAATTCTCAACTAATTATGACAAGGATGTCAATTTCAAAAATCAAGGAGGAATAAACAATGATAATTAATCACAATATGGGAGCTATGAATGCTAATAGACAAATGGGAATTAATGCTACAAATGCAAACAAATCTATGGAAAAGCTTTCTTCAGGTCTTAGAATAAATAAGGCTGGAGATGATGCAGCGGGTCTAGCTATATCAGAAAAGATGAGAGGACAAATTAGGGGGTTAGACCAAGCTGGATCTAATGCTCAAGATGGTATTTCAATGATACAAACTGCTGAAGGAGCATTAAATGAAACTACATCAATCCTTCAAAGAATGAGAGAATTATCTGTTCAATCTGCGAATGATACAGCTACAGCTGAAGATAGAAAAGCAATTCAAACAGAAGTTAAGCAACTTGGAGAAGAAATAGATAGAATAGGAAATACAACTCAGTTTAATACAAAAAACTTACTTGATGGTTCTATGGGGAAAGCTGTAAATACAGCAGTGGCTAATGTAAACACAGGAGCTAAATTGCAAGGAGCAGCAGATCCAGTAGTGGTGGGTGACTTATTAACAGCTCTTAAAGATTCAAATGGAAATAGTTTAGGTATTAAAGAAGGAGATACAGTAACTGTTAGCTATATGAAAAATGGTTCAGAAGTAACAGATACAAAAACTGTTGCTGCAGGTACGAAGCTATCAGATTTAACAATGGCAGACGGTACATTCTCAGTATCAGCAGACGGTAAAATGGTAGCAACAGCAACTACTGGAGGTACTGCAAATGCTATTCAAGGTCTTACTATAACAGTTAAAGATTCAGCAGGAACAGTTAGATCAGCAGCAACTAACGCTTTATCAGCTTTTAATGAAACTACAGCAGCAGCAGATGTTAGAACTAATGGGACTTCAACTCTTCAAATTGGAGCTAACCAAGGTCAAAACTTAAATATAGACATCAATGATATGCGTTCACAAGCTTTAGGAGTTGACAATATACAAGTAGGAACACAATCACAAGCAGATTTAGCAATAAAGGTTATAGATAATGCAACGGCTAAAGTATCATCAGAAAGAGCAAAACTTGGTGCATTTTCAAACAGATTAGAGCACACAATAGCTAACTTAGGAACATCAAGTGAAAACTTAACATCAGCTGAATCAAGAATAAGAGACGTTGATATGGCTAAAGAAATGTCAACATTCTCAAAGAATAACATTCTTAGTCAAGCTGCTCAAGCTATGTTGGCTCAAGCTAATAATCAACCACAACAAGTATTACAACTTTTAAGGTAGATTATTTAAGGGTCTCTTAAAGAGTAATCTTTAAGCAAACATTGGGTGAATTGCTGGAACTTCCTTAAGCTCTTTCTCTACAGCGGAGTTTGAAAAGACAAACGTGATAGATTGAAAAGTAAAGAGATTGGATAATCAGCAGCCAAGCTCCTGTATCGAAAGATTGGAGAAGGTTCAACGACTAGAGTATACCACCTAAGCTTTAAAAATGTATGGTGATGAAACTCGTAAGGATGAGGTTTCCTGAAGTGCCCAACCCCAAGATTTAAATTTGGGTGAAGATATAGTCTGGCAATGATTGAAAGATTATTGATAAAACGCAAGCAAACCAACAACCTCAACAAGTACTACAATTATTAAGATAAGCAGAGAACTAATTTTAGCTTTAGCTAAAATTAAGTAAATCGCTTACTTCATGAAGAAGTAAGAATATAAATAAGTCAAAGCGAAAGCTTTGGCTTATTTTTTTCTGTATAAAAGTTTAAAATGTTGTTATATAATAAAAGTAGATATATTTATAAAGATTTTAATATAATTTTGAAATGAATTTTATATGAGTAATATATTAGATAAATATGATGAATTAATAAAATTAACATTAAAGAGCCAGGGTGAAAACTCTGGCTTTTTGTATTTGAGAAAATATAATAACTAAAAATATAAAATACTAAATATTTTTCATTCTACGTAATTTATCTACTATACCCCAATAAGGCCTATTTAGAATATTAGCAATTTCTTTAGTAGATAATCCATTTTCCTTTGATTTTATAATAAAAGATTCTTCTTCGATGCTGTAGGAATTATTAATAATATTAGAATTCCAAGAATTAATGTTAATATAACCAAGTTCTTTAAGTTTAGATTTCTTTTCTTTAAATCTTTCTTCTAAATTAATTTTATATTTCATACATGGAATTTCAGATATATATGGTTTTACAACATCAATAAAATTAATTACATCTTGTTTTTTATTTATCTCAAGAATAGTTTTTTTACCATCTTTTCTATATTTAATCTTTGTTTTAATACCAAAGGTGTTTTCTAAATGATCTTTTAGAATTATATTCTCATCTTCAGAGAAACTTAAAGTGTATAATGATATTCTTGGAAAAATATAAAAAGAATTATCTTTACGTTTAACCGAATCTATAACTAATGTTCCATCATCCATATAAAAACAAGCTAAACCTATTGGATGAGTAAGTAACTTTATATTTTCTTCTGTGATAGTTTTTATTTTATTTATATAAAATTTATTGTATAGAGTAGTAAAATATATATTACAATGTGATGAGATTTTGGGGTATTTATAATTAGTATTTATTTTAAAATCTAAATTTTTAAGTTTTTCATACTTCCATAATCGATAATTTAATTGCTTTACAGAACCATGTTCTCTATAATATGCATTTTTACTTCTCCCATATAGTGAAATAGTTCCATCCCCTAAAAGACTACCTATAATTATATTTTCTTCTATTTCTGAAATGTTATAAATTTTATTACTATAGTTATTTAACATTAAAAAATTAACTCCTTAAAAATAATTATATTGATAGTATTAGCTAAAGTTTTGAAAGTAATAATTATGTAAAGGTGAGAATTGAATATAACTAAATATAAATAATCTAAAGATTTAATTTTATTAATCGATAATTAAGGTAAAGAAGTGGAATATAGGAGAGTTTAATATGAGATTAAATCAAAATATGGAATCTTTAAATATATATAGAAATTATAAGAAGAATTTATCTAATCAAGCAGTATCTTTAAATAGGATTAGTACAGGAACTAAAATTAATTCTGCTAAGGATAATCCTAATAAGCTTGGGGTTAGCGAAGGTCTTAGGCTTCAAATTAGAAGTCTTCAAATGGCTGAAAAGAATATTCAAGATGGTGTTTCTATGATGCAAACTGTAGATGGAACTTTATCTACAATTAATGAAACTTTAACTAGAATAAAGGAATTGACAGTAAAATCTGGTGGAGCTACTAGTGAAGATGATTTAGATGTAATTCAAAATGAAATTAATCAGTTAAAGGAACATATTGATTATACGGTGAATAATTCTGATTTTAATGGAGTAAAATTATTAACTTCTGATAGAGTGGTAAATAACGATTATCCAAAATTCTTAGATCATAAAGTTGGTTCTACTAGTGATGAAGATATAAAAATTCCAATTTTCAATATTACAACTAATATGCTTACTGATAATGAAGGCAATTCAATAGCTAATTTAGATGTTACTGATAAAAATAATCTAGATAAGAATTTAAGTTCTATTGATGGAGCAATACAAATGGTTACTTCAGTAAGAAGTAAATATGGAGCTATTCAAAATAGAATGGAAACTTCAGCTGAAAATTTAACTGGAAGTTCTTCGAATTTAGTAAGTACAGAAAGTCGAATTCGAGATACTGATATGGCTTTAGAAATGGCAGAATATTCAAGAACAGCTATTTTAAATGAAACATCTATTGCTTTAATGCAACAAAGTAACAAATTTCCACAAGAAATATTACGTGTACTTGAGAATATGAAATAATTTATCGACAGAGAAGTAGTAATTACTTCTCTATTTTTTTGCTATTTTATATATTTTAATAATATATAAAATAAAAATTAAAATAAATGCGAAAAAAATACAGCAAAATACAATATTAAACAATAAATTGAAAATAAATAAAATTATTACAAAAAAGGTTGATAAATAAAATATATTTTTTATGAAAATTATTATAGAAAAATAAATTATATTAAATTATAATAGATTCATGGGTAAATTTTCATCTAATAGAAAATATATATAATTAAATTAAAAAAAGTCTATTAAATTTATGGCGAAAATTGGTTAAAAATGTAAATGGGAGAAATGTTATGAATATAAGTAATGATAGTGGATTACAGTTTATAAAATTAGGATTAGATGCTTCTGCAACAAGAAGTAAGGTTATAGCTAATAATATTGCGAATGTAAACACTGAAAATTTTAAAAAATCTTATGTATCTTTTGAAGAAAATTTAAATAGTGAAATAAGTAAATTTACTTTGAAAAAAACTAATAGTAACCATTTAAGTGGAAGTTTAGATAATTCTATAATATCAGTAAAAGAGGATAAAAGTACAAGTATGAGAACAGATGGAAATAATGTAGATATTGATTTAGAAAAAGTAAATCAAGCATCTAATACATTAATGTACAATGCCTTAATAACACAAGCGAATTCTAAACTTAGTATGACTAAAAGTGTTATTTCAGGAGGTAATTAATAATTATGGGATTATTTAATACTATGAGAATAAGTGCAAGTGGTCTATCAGCAGAAAGGCTTAGAATGGATACAGTTACATCTAATATTACTAATGCAACTACAACTAGGGGGGAAGATGGTAAACCTTATGTGAGAAAGATAGCGGTATTTCAAGAGAATTTAGATGAAGCTAAAGGGTTAAATGGTGTTAAATCTGTAGGAATAATAGATGATAAATCTCCATTAAAAGAAGTATATGATCCAACTCATCCAGATGCAAATGAAGAGGGATATGTAACTATGCCTAACGTAAATTTACTAAATGAAATGGCAGATATGATAGCAGCATCTAGATCTTACGAAGCCAATGCAGATACACTAGATGCGACAAAAAGTATGTTTACTAAAACATTAGAATTAGGAAGGTAGTAAATATGATAATAAACAATTTTGTTCCCAAGGAAAATATTTTTGAAAATAGTATTAGTTCAAATAATAATAGCAATTCGTCTAGTAATTTTAAAAATGTTTTAAAAGATAGCTTAGATAAATTAAATGAAAAGCAAATAGCAGCGGATAATATTACAAATGATTTTATTGCAGGAAAAGACGTAGAAGTTCATGAGATGATATTAGGAATGGAAGAAGCTAAAATGTCACTTCAAATGGCTATACAAGTGAGAAATAAGGTTGTAGAGGCAGTGCAGGAATTAACAAGAATGCAATTGTAATATGAAGGAGTGCAATTATTAATGGAAAAACTTAAAGATAGCATTAGTAAGCTGTGGTTAAGATTTAATAATTTTAGTAAAGGGATAAAAATAGCAATATTTGCTACTATCATTACTTTTATTATTGCAATTGGATCTTTATTTTTTTATAACTCAGCCACTAAATATAAAGTTTTATTTTCAAACTTAGAGGCTACAGATGCACAAGTTGTTACAACTAAGTTAAATGAAAAAAAAGTTGATATGAAAATAGAAGGAAATACAATATTAGTTCCTAAAGACCAAGTAGATGAATTAAGATTGGAGTTAGCACCAGAACTTTCAGATGGAAGTAAGGGATATGAACTTATGGATTCTAGTAGTTCATTTGGTATGACTGACGAGGAGTTCAAGTTAAAGAAATTAAGAATGCAACAAGGAGAGTTAGAAAAAACAATAAAGAGCTTTCCGCAAATCGAGACCGCAAGAGTACATATAACAGAGTCAAAAGATTCAGTCTTCGTAGAAGATAAAGAGCCGGGTAAGGCAGCAGTTTATTTAAAATTAAATTCTGGAAATAAATTATCAAAAGAGCAAGTCAAATCAATAGTTTCTCTTGTTTCAGGTAGTATAGAGAATGTTCCCAAAGAAAATATAGAAGTTATAGATGATAATATGAATTTATTAACTGAGGGATTATACGATGATAATAGTTCAGTAATAAGTTCAGAAAGCATACAGCAACAATTTGATTTAGAAAAAAAATATGAAAAAGATATTGAAAAATCAATAATTTCACTTTTGGAACCAGTAGTGGGTAAAGATAAGGTGAAAAGTTCAGTTAGTGTAGAATTAGATTTTGATTCTAAGAAAAAAACAGAAACAATTATAGATCCTAACAAAGTTATAGTTAGTCAACAGTCCATTAAAGAAAATAATAATGGAGAAATATCTGAAAGTACAAATAGTCCAGTTGATAATAATATGGAAACAACTATAGATGACAGTACAAATAATGGAGAATCATCAAGAGAAGAAGTTAATACTAACTATGAGGTTGGAAAGGTAGAAACTACAACTATAAGTGCACCAGGAGAAGTTAAAAGGCTTACAGCCTCTGTATTTATAGATGGAAATATAGATGATAATGTACAAGCTGCAATAGAAAAATCAGTAGCAAATGCAATAGGGTTGCAAACAGAAAGAGGGGATAGTGTTTCAGTAGTTGGAATGACTTTTGATCCTATAACTAAGGAGGAAGCACAAAAAGAATTTGATTCTATAAGTGAATCTTTAGCAAAAGAAAGTAGAAATAAAATAATATTATTTTCAATTTTAGGGTTAGTAGGAATAATTGCATTTATTGTGATTTTATTATTGTTAAGAAAAAATAGTAAAAACAAAAATGAGGATAAGAAAAATCTTTTAGATGTAGTTATTGATGATAAAGTTTCACAAGATGAAACTATAGAAATGCCTAGTATTAATTTTGATAGTATTAATCCAAAAGCACATATTGAAAATGAAATAAAAAAATATGCAACAGAAAAACCAGATCAAGTAGTGGACATAATAAAATCTTGGTTAGCTGAAAATGAGAGGTGATAGTATGGCAAGAGAATCAGCAAAATTAAATGGAGTACAGAAGGCAGCCATATTATTTATAACTCTTGGCCCAGAAGCATCTTCTGCAATATTAAAGAGGTTACCAGAAGCTGAAATTCAAAAAATTACTTATGAAATAGCTAATATTTCTACAGTAAGCTCAGAGCAAAGACAAATTATATTAGATGAGTTTTTAGAAATTAATAAGGCTAGAGATTATATTATTGAAGGTGGAATTGACTATGCAAGAACGTTGCTATCAAAGGCTTTAGGAACTCAAAGGGCAAATGAAATATTAAGCAAGGTAACGGAAGCAACACAACAATATAGGCCTTTTTCAATTGCTAGAAAAGCTGATGCTCATCAACTGTTAAATGTAATTAGTTATGAACATCCTCAGACTATAGCATTAATTCTTTGCTATTTACAACCAGATAAGGCTGCACAAGTATTAGCAGAGTTACCAGAAGATACTCAAAGTGATGTTGCATATAGAATTGCAACTATGAGCAATACTTCACCAATGGTAATTAAGGAAATTGAAAAAGTTTTAGAAAGTAAATTAAGTAATGTAGTAAGAAGTGAAATGACATCTTTAGGTGGAGTAGATACTTTAGTTGATATTTTAAATCAAGTTGATAGAACTACTGAAAGAAATATAACTGAAAGTTTAGAAAGAGAAGATGCAGAACTTGCTGATGTAGTTAAAAGCTCTATGTTTGTATTTGAGGATATTATCACTCTTGATGATGTATCAATTCAAAGAATTCTTAGAGAAGTTGATGGAAAAGAGCTTGCACTTGCCCTTAAAGGATGCTCAGATGAAGTTGCAAATGCTATTTATAGAAATCAATCTAAGAGAGCAGCTGCTGCATTAAAGGAAGATATGGAATTCTTAGGTCCTGTAAGGCTTATGGATGTTGAAAAAGCTCAGCAAAAGATTGTTTCTGTTATTAGAAGGCTAGATGATGCTCAAGAAATAATTATTTCAAGAGGTGGAGAAGATGCAATTATCATATAATTTAATTAAAAATACATCGGCATTAAAATCATCACAAAAAACAATTGCAACAAATTATATTAGCAGGATAGAAGCTAAAGATATTGAAAAAGAAAAATTAGATGTAGAGCAAGAAATAAGAAAAAGTTATGAAGTACTAGGTTCTAATATAATAAAAAAAGCTAAATCAGAAGCAGAAGATATAGTAATGAGAGCTAGGGTTATTTCAGCAGAAATAGAAAAAAAAGCTTATGAGGAAGGTTATAATCAGGGGAAATCTAATGGATTTGAAGATGGTTATAAAGAAGCATTAGTTAAAGTTAAGAGTGATACTAATGAAAAAGTAAAAGTTAGAATAGATGAAGCTGAGGAAATATTAAAAAGTGCTAACAAAGAATATTTAGAGTATTTAAATCTTAAAGAAGAGGAAATAATTAATCTTGCATTTAAGATGGCTAGTATAATTGCTAAGAAAGAATTGCAAAAAGATGATGGAATAATTCCTTTAATGGAGGATGTTTTAGAAGGAGCAAGGGCTGAGGAAAATATAATAATTAGATGTAATACTAAACATGTAAAAGGAATTGAAGAGAAAATAGAATATTATAAAAAAGCGTATGCAATTAAAGGGGACATATTCATTTTAGAGGATACTTTAATGGAATTAGGAAATGCAATTATAGAAAAAAATACTGGTAAAGCAGTAGTTGGACTAGATGTAGCTTTAGAAAAACTTGAAACTGCATTATTTAAGTAATAGGTGTTATATGATTAATGTAGATTTTGATTTAATAAATAAAAGAATAAGAGAAGTTAATACTCATTATTTAGAGGGAACTGTTAAAGAAGTTATAGGTTTAACTATTGAGGTACAAGGAGTAAAAGCCTTTGTTGGTGAATTATGTACAATTTATAATCAAGAAGAAATGCCTATAAAATGTGAAGTAGTTGGATTTAGGCAAGATGCTGTTTTATTAATGCCATTAGGTGAATTAATTGGAATAGCACCAGGATGTAGAGTTGTTCCAGAAAGAAGACCATTAGAAGTTAGATGCTCAGAAGATTTATTAGGTAAAGTTTTAGATGGACTTGGAAATCCTTTGGAAGAGGGAGAGATAATTCAAGGAGAATCTTATCCACTTGAAAATCAGCCACCAGATCCATTAAAAAGAAAAAGAATTACTGAAATACTTCCAACTGGGGTAAGAGCTATAGATGGATTTTTAACAGTTGGAGAAGGTCAAAGAATTGGGATATTTGCAGGATCTGGAGTAGGGAAAAGTACAACTTTAGGTATGATAGCTAGAGAAGCAGAAGCAGATATAAATATTATATCACTTATAGGGGAAAGAGGTAGAGAAGTTCTTGAGTTTATTGAAAAGGACTTAGGACCAGAAGGAATGAAAAAATCAGTAGTTGTTTGTGCAACTTCTGATAAACCTGCCTTAATAAGAATAAAGGGTGCATTAACTGCAACAGCAATTGCTGAGTATTTTAGAGATCAAGGGAAAAAAGTTATTTTAATGATGGATTCTGTAACTAGATTTGCTATGGCTCAAAGAGAAGTTGGATTAGCTATTGGTGAGCCGCCAGCTCAAAAGGGATATACTCCATCAGTTTTTGCAAAGCTACCAAAGCTTATGGAAAGACCAGGAACTTCAGATAAAGGATCTATTACGGCTTTTTATACCGTATTAGTAGATGGAGATGATTTCAATGAACCAATTGCCGATGCAGTAAGGGGAATATTAGATGGACATATAGTTTTATCTAGACATTTAGCTCATAAGAATCATTATCCTGCAATTGATATATTAAATAGTATAAGTAGACTTATGTCTAATATAGCTTTAGATATTCATAAGGAAGCAGCATCTATGGGAAGAGATTTACTTGCTACTTATAAAGATGCAGAAGACTTAATTAATTTAGGTGCTTATGTTAGAGGGAGTAATAAAAAAATAGATTTAGCAATTCAGTATAATGATAAATTGAATGGATACCTAAAGCAAAAGGTAGATGAAAAATCTGATTTTAACACATCTTTAGAAAGTTTAGTATCAATGTTTAGAAAGTAAAAGGATGAGTAAAAATGTCGAAAAAATTTAAGTTTGGATTAGAAAAGCTTTTAGAAATTAGAATAGAGAAAGAAGAAGAGAGCAAACGACAATTTACTAAAACTCAAAGAGAAAAAAAAGAAACAGAAATAAAACTTACAACCTTAAAAGAAAGCTATGAAAAATATAGTGGAATTAATGAAGGTGAATCATTAGTTTATCAAAAAATAAAAAGAAATTATCTTTTTGCAGTAGATAAAGGAATAGAAGAAACAGAAAAAGCTTTACTTACAAAAAACAAAGAATTAGATATAAAAAGAAATGATTTACTTAAAAAGCAAATAGAAAGAAAAACTGTTGATATTTTAAAAGAGAGACAATATATAGAATTTACAAAAGAGGAAGATAGAAAAGAGCAAATTTTAAATGATGAATTATCCTTATATGCATATATGAGAAGTCATCGAGAGGAGGTGAGGTAAATAGATATATTTGGAGTAATTGACTTAAAAAACAAAATTCAGAATTTAAAGAAAATTAATAAAAGTCAAGAGAAAGATACAGAAAATAAAAGTGATTTTAAAGAATGCTTATCTAAAGAGATTAACTTAAAACTAGAAGATAATACAAAAATAGAATCTAAGGAATTAAGTAATGATAAACCTATAGAAGAAAATAGTAATAATAAAAATAAACTAAATAGTGATGAATTAGCTTCTGAAATTTCAGAAAAAATTGAAGAAATATTAAATAATGAAGATTTTAAAATTGATTCTGAAGATGAAGATTTAGAAGATATATTAGTTTTATTACTTAATTTTTTAGAAGTTAATTTAAATGATTTTAATGAAAATAATACTATAAATTTAAGTGAAGTTAATGAAATTAATTTAGATAGCACTAATACAGATTTTAGTACTTTATTTAAAGGGAAAAGTTCAATATTGAAAAATAATAATGAAATTTCATTAGATGATTATAAAGGGGAATTACTAAAAAATATTAATAATCTAATAAACGAGTATTTAAATAAAAGTGATACTAATATAATTTTAAACAATTTTGATACAGTAAAAGAAGTAAAATCAAATTTATTAGATGAAATTAAAATTTTAATTAATACTACTGAAAGTAATTCCATTGAGAAAATTGAAGATAAATTAAGTACTAATACAACTAAAGAAATACTAAATGCTTTAATAATGAATACAAATATGGAGTTAGAGCCTAAAGATAATATTAAAGATGATAAAGAAAAAATAGATATTCATAGCGAAAATTTAACTAATATTCATATTAATAAAGAAAAAATTAATTCACAAGAAAATAAGAATGAAGAAAGTTTAAATAAGGAAAATCCTTCTAAGAATAATATTACTAATGAAAAAGAAGATAGTATTGATAAAAAAGAAGAAGATATATTAATGAAATTCTTAGAGGATGACAACAATGAAAGCTTTTCTAAAACTTTAACTTATTATGATAAATTAAATAAATTAAATTCTACTGTAGAAATAATTAAAGAACCTATATCAATTAATAAAGAAACTATTAATTTAGATTTTATAAAAAATGTTAAATATATGATAACAAATTCAGTAGAAGAATTAAAAGTTAAAATTTATCCTAAAGAACTTGGAGAAATGACAATAAAAATTCTTTCAGAAGAAGGAATTATGAAAGCGGAAATAAAGGCAACTTCAAAAGAAACTTATAACTTGTTAAATTCAAATATAAATGAAATAAAGAAAACTTTAGAAAATCAAAATTTTAGAATTCAAGAAGTTAATATAGGTATTTACAATGAAGACACTACTTTCTTTAGTGGAAAAGAAAACTCAAGAGAAAACTCAAATGAATTTATTAATAAAAATAATAGAAATTCTACTATTGAAGAAGAACAAAATTTAGAGGATTTAATTATTGATAGTAATTTAAACTACTTAGCATAGGAGGTGAGAGAATGGCAATTACAATATATAACTATACAGGTGCAACTGCTACAGACAGAGGAACTCAAATAATAAAATCTGGTGAAGATATGGATAAAAATGCTTTTCTTACTATTTTATCTGCAGAATTATCTAATATGGATCCTATGGGAGATAATGATTCAACACAATATATTACTCAAATGGCTCAGTTTGTATCAATGGAACAGATGAGTAATTTAAATAATACTATGTCAAGTTATGCAAATAACTCACTAGTTGGAAAAGGTGTAACATTAAAAAGTGTTGATAGTGAAGGGGCTAATTATACTGGAGTTGTAAAAGCTGTAACATCTACTTCTTCAAAAACCACTATATCTGTAGAAGTTAATGAAAATGGAAGTAATGTATATAAAGATTTTGATGTTAGTGATGTTTTAACTATATTAGATGTTCAAGATTATTCACTTCCAGCAATTAATAATATAAATGGGAATATGTCTTTTTTAGTAGCATCATCATTTATAGGGAAGCATGTTGAATTAAGTGAAAAAAATAGTGATGGAAATAATATAACTGGAGAAGTTCTTGGAGTTGTTAAAGATCAAGGCGTAGTAAAGATAAAGATTAAGCTACATGATTCAGATGAAGTTCAAGAATATACTTATGATAAATTAATAAAAGCTGCAAATACAAAGGATGAAATTAAAAAAGAAACTGGAGAAGACAATTAAAGTAAAAAGCAGGTGATATTTTGGGCTTTAGAATTATAAATGGACAAGCATATCCAATTGGTAATTTTCAGTTACCAGAACAAAATATAAATTATAAAAATAATGATAATAAAACTAACTTTAATGATATTTTACAAAATGAAATTAATAAAAATAATGAAAGCTACACTTTATCTAAACATGCAGCTAGTAGGCTAAAAGAAATTAATTTTACTGAAGCTGATATGAATGAAATAGGAAAGGGATTTAAGATAGCAGAGGAAAAAGGTTCTAAAAATTCTGTAATGATATATAAAAATGTAGCCTTGGTCGCAAGTATAGAAAATAGAACTTTAATAACTGCTGTTGAAAAAGAAAGAGCCAAGGAAAATATCTTTACGAATATAGATAGTGTAGTAATTTTATAAGCTGGACCTATATAGGAGGCTTACTTCTTGTTGAACGACAGATACAAGAAAAAATGAAGGGTTGGAGGCAATTTATGTTAAGATCAATGTATTCCGGAATAAGTGGAATGAAAGTTAACCAAACAAAATTAGATGTTATAGGAAATAATATATCAAATGTTAATACAACATCATTTAAATCTTCAAGAGCTAGATTTAGTGATATGCTTAGTCAAAATGTTTCAGATGCTATGGCACCATCAAATAATCAAGGTGGGATAAATGCTAGTCAAGTAGGTCTTGGAGTACAGCTTGCAAGTATAGATTCAGTTATGACTCAAGGTACTATTCAGCCAACAGGCAGACAACTGGATGTATCTATAGATGGAGATGGATTCTTTATGGTAAGTAAAGGTTCATCAATATATGGAAATTCATTAGAAGTAAACCATAGAGCAGGTTCTCATAATATAACAGAGCAATCATTAAGTAATTCTGGTACTGAAATAATGTATACAAGAGATGGATCCTTTACATTAGACGAGCAAGGAAATCTTTTAACTGGTGATGGATTTAGAATTATGGGTTATTCGTTAACAAATGATGATAGTTCACAGCTTGCAACTGGACTTTCACCAAATACAGTTAATACAGCAGGATTAAATTTTAGATTTGGACCAGGCTCACAATTAAATGGTTATAAAGTTGTTTTAGGTGCAATTGGACCTGGAACAGTAACTTCATCAGAAGTAAATAGTGCTGAAAAATTAATAGTTTTAAATGGAGATTTTTCTGATACTGGAGCATTAACTACAGCACAAGTAGAATCTGCAATAAATAAGGGATTATCATCAGCGGGAATTTCTCAGCAAATATTTGTAACTGGAAAACCAATAAGCTTTGAAGGATTAGGATCTAGTGCAGTTGCAGGTGGTACAGATGCTTTAGCACCTAAATCTATAAATATTGGTGGTTTTACAGTTCAATTTGATGAAGGTAGTAATTTAAATGGATATAGTTTTGAAATTAAAGATATAAGTGCTGAAATGCTAAATGTTAAAGTTCAAACTGGTACTAAAAAAATAGTTATTAATGGTGACTTTTTAAATAAGTCTTTTAATGCATCAGACTTACAAGACGAAATAAATAATGCAATAAAAGAAGTAGGATTTAATCAAGAAGCTAAGGTAACAGGAAGTATAGCAACTTTATCTAATATAAAAGGTTCTTCTGATAATTCTGGTAAAAATAATGAAGTAGCTAAAGTAGAACAAAACTCTATTGGAGGATTCAAATTTGAAATAGATGATAGCATAAGTTCACCAGGTGCTGAGTTAAATGACTATACAATTTCTATAGGAGAGAACGGAAAGGATAAGGAGTTATCAGTAGAAATTACTAATGGAAGTATAATTATTAATGGAGATTTTACTGAGGACTCAAAATTAACAGCAGATACTATTAAAACTGCAATAAACAATAAATTAAAATCAGAAGGCAAGAAAACTCAGATGAAAGTAACTGGTGACAAAGTAGTAACCGGAGATGTTGGTAAGAGTGCTATTATAAGTGGTGGTGTTACAGAAACTTCGCCAAAAGCTTTAAATATAGCAGGGTTAAATGTTGAGCTTCCAGCTGGTGAATTGTTAAATAATTTGGAATTTGAAATTGCAGATATTAATGCCACTAGTTTAGATGTTAAATATGAAGATGGTAAATTAAAAATTACAGGCGATTTCACAAAGAAAATATCTGCAAGAGATTTAGAAGAAAAAATAAATTTAGCTTTAGCAGACCAATATGCTTTAGAATTACCTAAAGTTAAAGTATCAGGAACTTCTAAGTCATATACAGGATTGACCTCTGATAAAATTGACGGGGGAGAAGAAGATAAGGCACCAGAAAAAGTTACTGTTGCTGGAATAGAATTAACATTTAATGAAGGTTCAGCTTTAAATGGATATAAATTTCAATTAGGAACTATTACTCCAGGAACTAAAACTTCAGTTGAAATTAGTTTTAATAGCAAAACAATTACTATTAATGGAGACTTTGTAACAGCGAATGCAATAACAGCAAAAAATATTCAAGATGCATTAACTAGAGCTTTAGAGGCAAAGGGAATAGAGCAAGGAGTTTCAGCTGAAGGTAAACCTATGGAAATTGGAGGAGTTGTTTCAGATGAAACTTATGGTGGTACTCCAATTGAAAGTTTAACTGAAGATGGAAGTATAAATTTTGTTGATGCTACTAAGGATTTAAAATCTTATGATGGACAACTTAAAACATTAAAAATACCAGATAAGGTTAAGATTCCAGGTACAGAAACAGAACTTAAAGTAAAAACTTATACTATAGATAAAAATGGAATAATAAATGGGGTTTTAGAAGATGGTAGAGTTGCAGCACTTGGTCAAATAGCAATGGCTACATTTAAAAATCCAGAAGGTTTATCAAAATTAGGTGGTAATCTTTATAGTTCATCTGTTAACTCAGGTGAGTCTATTATTAAAAGTGGAGTAGGAACATTAGCAGATGATAATTCTCAAGGTTATGGAGATAACCTTCAAGGAATGCTTGAAATGTCTAATGTAGATTTATCAGAGCAATTTACTGATATGATAGTTTCAAGTAGAGCCTTCCAAGCTTCAGGAAAGATGATTACAACTGGTGATGAAATACTTCAAGATATTATTAACTTAAAGAGATAGAATTTTGAGGCTGTCTATTTAGTATAAATTATTTTTATTAGACAGCCTCTTAAATATAACATAAAGAGGGTAGATAATTATGATAGATTTAACAGCTATGAATAATAAAGACTTTGTCTTAAATGCAGATCATATAGAGAAAATTGAAGAGGTACCTGAAACTTTAATAACTTTAACCAATGGAAAAAAATATATAGTTCTTGAAAGTGTAGAAGAGGTAATTGAAAAAGTAATAAGTTATAAAAATAAGATTGTTACTTATAGATTATAATGGGAGGCAGTTTTAAATGAAAAAATCAGATATATTAACTTCAATTGGTTTAATATTGGGTGTAGTATTAATGCTTTATGGAATGCTTATAGGAAGTAGTCTTAAGATATTTTGGGATTTATCATCTGTAATTATAACTATAGGTGGTTCTATATCAGCTTTATTAATTACATATTCAGTAGATGAAGTAAAAACTATGGGTAAGCTATTTATACAAGCTTTTAAAGAAAACAAATCCTCAGGTAAAGATATAATAGTTAAGTTTAGTAATCTTTCTAAAAAAGCTAGAAGAGAAGGATTATTATCCTTAGAAGATGAAATTGCAGATATGGAGGATCCTTTTTTAAAGAAAGGATTACAAATGGTTATAGATGGTATTGAACCAGAAACCATTAGAGAAATATTAGAGTTAGAAATTGGAGAAATGGAAAATAGGCATGATAGAGGAGCAGGAATATATCTTGCTTGGGGAGCATATGCACCAGCCTTTGGTATGCTTGGAACTTTAATAGGACTTATTCAAATGCTTGCTAATTTAACAGACGTAGCTAATATAGCATCAGGTATGGGAAAAGCATTAATTACAACTTTCTATGGATCAATTTTAGCTAATATTTTTTGCAATCCTATTGCTTCGAATTTAAAGCAAAAAAGTGCAA
The DNA here is from genome assembly GCF_014836325.1 of Clostridium gallinarum. Taxonomy (GTDB): domain Bacteria; phylum Bacillota; class Clostridia; order Clostridiales; family Clostridiaceae; genus Clostridium; species Clostridium gallinarum. Next base: position 22,999 of record NZ_JACSQZ010000029.1, on the reverse strand, counting down.
AAGAAGTAGGGGAAAGAGAAATGATGCTTGAGGGTATACTTGCAATACAATCAGGAGTAAATCCAAGAATTGTAGAAGAAAAGTTAATAACTTATTTACCTCCAAAAGAAAAGTTAGAATATTTAAATAACAGCATTGAGAATGGTGAAGGAGTTGTTATTTAATGGCTAGAAATAAAAAAAATAAGGGTGGAGGATTAAAAGGTGATGAATGGTTAGCTACTTATGCTGATACTGTAACTCTATTACTTACTTTCTTTGTACTTTTATATTCAATGTCTAGTGTTGATGCACAAAAAACAAAAAGTATAGCAGGTGCATTTAATTCTTTAATGAATGGTCAAAGTGGTGATAGTATTATGGAATTTAATATGTATAATGGAGAGGTTCCATTAATTGGAGGGGAAAGTGATAATCCTGTCCAAGGAGGAGAAGAGTTAACAGAACAAAAAAAGCTATACAATAATATAAAAGAATTTGTAAAAGAAAATAACTTAGAAGATGTGGTTGAAATTATAGATGATGAAAGAGGCGTTGCAATGCAGCTAAGAGATAATATATTATTTGAAACTTCAAGTTCTGATATAAGAGAAGATAGTAAAGCTATATTAAGTAAATTAACATCAGTAATTCAATCTATGAATAATCCTGTTTTAGTTGAAGGTCATACAGATAATAGAGCAATAAATACATCTAAATTTCCTTCAAATTGGGAACTTTCTGCAGACAGAGCTGTTAATGTTGTAAGATATTTTGTCGAAGTTATGGGTCAAGATGCTAAAAGATTTTCGGCAACAGGATATGGAGAATTTAAGCCAGTAGCACCTAATGATACATATGAAAATATGGCTAAAAACAGAAGGGTTGATATTTTAATTGTGACGGCTGATGAGGAGGGAAATTAAAGTGGCTGAAGAGAAAAAAGAAAATAAAAAAGGAAAAAATGGTATATTAATAGTTTTACTACTTTTAATATTTGTAGGAGCAGGAACTTTTGGTGGTGCATACTTCTTTATGAGTAAAAATAAAGCATCCTCACCTGTAATTGTTCAGGAAAGTTTTGTAGAAGTTGGTGAAATTTTTGTTAATTTAAGTGATGAAGGCTCAAAAAGATATGTAAAACTTAATATGTCTATAAGTTATGATAAATCTAACAAGGATTTAGCAAAGGAAATAGAAGAAAAGAAAGTAGTTATTAGAGATGTTGCTATATTTTATATAAAATCTTGTAAAGCAAAGGACTTTGAACCTTCTAATGAAGTAATTTTAAAAGGTGAGTTAATTTCGAGAATTAATCAAAAATTAACTACTGGAGTTTTAAAAGATATCTATATAAGCGATATTATAGTTCAATAAAGAAAGTTGAGAGAAGCATGGAATTAGCATTTTTAATAATTAAATTAATATTTGCTTTCTTAGTTGTATTTTCACTTATGTATCTAGTATTTAAATTAAGTGGAGATAAATTTAATAAGCTAAATGAAGGTAAATATATAAAGATTTTAGAAAGAACACAAATATCTAAAGATTCATCTATAGCAGTAGTTAAAGTTGGTAAAAAAGGTTATGTATTAAGTACAACAAGTAATAAGGTGGAAAAATTAGATGATTTAACAGAAGAAGAAATAAATCTATTAGAAGAAGGTAAAAAAGAAGAGAAAGAAAGATTAAATCAACAATATGATTTAATTTTAGATAAGTTTAAATGTAATATAAATAGATTTAAGAAGAAAATAACTAAGAGGAAGATTGTATGAATAAGAAAAAATATTTGGTAATAGCATTTATAATGATAGGGTTAATATTAACTTTTAGTAAAAATGTAAGTGCAGAGCCTATTAATGTACCTAACATTAACTTTTCTGTAGGTGGAGAAGATACTTCACCTCAAAATTATGTTGATAACATAAAGCTATTAATAGTATTGACTATATTAACGTTATTACCATCAATAATGATAATGATGACATCTTTTACAAGAATAATTATAGTGTTTTCTTTTTTAAAAAATGCATTGGGAGCTCAACAATCAATTCCTAATCAAATTTTAATAGGACTAGCATTATTCTTAACTATCTTTATAATGCAGCCAGTTTACTCAGAAATAAATGATAAAGCTTTTAAACCATTTATGGATGATGAGATAACGCAAGAGGAAGCTATGGAATTTGGTAGTAAACCATTGAGAGAGTTTATGCTAAGGCAAACAAGACAAAAGGATTTAGAGTTATTTATAGAAGTATCAAAACTAGAGGAGTCTGAAATAACAAAAGAAAATATACCACTAACAGTTGTAATACCAGCCTTTGCTATTAGTGAATTAAAAACTGCATTTCAAATAGGATTCTTACTTTTTCTCCCATTTTTAATTATAGATATGGTAGTAGCAAGTGTACTTATGTCAATGGGTATGTTTATGGTACCACCAGTTATGGTAGCATTACCATTTAAGCTTTTATTATTTGTAATGGTAGATGGATGGTATTTAATTGTAAAATCCCTAATAATGAGTTTTGGAGGGTAGGGGAAAGTTATGAGTGAAAATTTAGTTATAGGAATTGTTAAAGATGCATTATATACATCATTAAAGATAGCAGGACCAATATTAATAGTATCGATTTTAATTGGATTAATAATAAGTATTTTCCAAGCAACTACTCAAATTCAAGAACAAACTTTAACTTTTGTACCTAAACTTATTGGTATAGCAGCAGTAGGATTAATGACTGCTAGCTTTATGTTACATACCTTAGTAAGTTTTACAGAAAGAATATTTGAATTAATTATTAAAATATCTACTTAGGAGGTAGGTGAAGTATGATAGATACGGCCTACTTTTTGGCACTATTTTTTATATTTTTAAGAGTAACTTCATTTTTTATTATTACAAATATATTTTTTCCAAGCGGAACACCAAACACTTTAAAGGCTATGTTTTCTTTGATTTTTTCATTTGCTTTATTAGGAGGTATAGATTATTCAAGTATAGAAGGTATTACAAGTAATTATTATTTGATACTTTATATGATTTTTGAAGTTACTAATGGATTAGTACTTGGATTAATATCTAATATAGCCTTTGAAATATTATTAATGGCAGGAAGTTTAATAGATGTACATATAGGACTTAGTATGTTAAGTACTATGGATCCTAATAGTAAGGCAAGTACAACTATAACAGGAAATTTACTCCATTATGTGGCGTTAGTAATTTTCTTTATAGTAGATGGACATCATATGCTAATAAAAGCACTTATAGAAAGTTTTATTACACTTCCTATGGGAAAAGGCTTAATGTATGGTGATATGATGACAATAATTGAAATAGTTGCAAACTATTTTTTAATAGGTTTGAAAGTAGCAATACCAATAGTATTGATAATTATATTAACAGATATTTCTATGGGATTAATATCAAGAGCAGTACCTCAAATAAATGTTATGATACTTGGGATGCCAGTAAAGATGTTAGTGGGTATTGTAGCCGTAGCAATATCTTTACCAATAATACTTAAGTTATTTATAAGTAGCATAAGTTACTTACCAGATATATTTAGAAAAATAATAACAACTGTTCCCTTAGTTTTTCTAATTGGAGCAGATGAAAAAACAGAAGAAGCTACTCCAAAGAAAAAGAGCGATTCTAGAAAAAAAGGTCAAGTTCCTAGAAGTAAAGATGTAGGACTTGCACTTACTATGATAGTTATAACATTAGTAATAATAACCTTAAGTGGATTTGTAGTAACAATATTAAAAAATAACATAATTTATTTCCTGGGTGATATGGGAACTATGGAGCTTACTGAAAATAGTTTAAAGGGAATAAATACTTTACTTTTAAGTAAGGCAGCTATGGCAATAATGCCAATAATATTACCTATAATGGTAGCTGGGGTAGTAGCTAGCTTGATTCAATCAGGTTTTTTAGTTGTTAAAGATGCAATAAAGCCATCCTTTGGGAAATTAAATCCTATTAATGGATTTAAAAATATGTTTTCTAAAAAAGCTTTAGTTGAGCTTTTTAAAAACTTGATTTTAATTTCTATAGTTATATATATTGCATATTCTTATGTAAAAGATAATTTTGATAAAATAATGCAAGTTGGAAACATCTATTTACCATCTTTAGGAATTGAAGTGAAATCATTACTGGTAGGGATTTTTACTAAAGTATGCATACTTTTAGTAGTTATAGCAATTATAGATTATGTAATTCAATATATATTATTTCAAAAGGATATTAGAATGACAAAGCAAGAAATTAAAGAAGAATATAAGCAAATGGAGGGAGATCCTCAAATAAAATCTAAAATAAAACAAAAACAAAGAGAAATGTCACAGAGAAGAATGATGGAATCAGTTGGTGATGCTACTGTAGTTATTACAAATCCAACTCATTTAGCTATTGCTATTAAATATATAGAAGGCGAATCGGAAGCTCCTAAGGTTGTAGCTAAAGGAGCAGATAGTATTGCTATAAAGATAAAGGAAAAGGCCTTAGAATCAAAGGTTCCAATAATAGAAAATAAACCTTTAGCTAGAATGATATATGAAACGGTAGATATAGATAAAGAAATTCCACAAGATATGTATCAAGCAGTAGCAGAAGTATTAGCTATGATATATAAACTTAACAAAAAAGGTAGTAAATAAAGGATGGGATAAGGTTGCTTGAAAATAATAAATTTAATTTAAAAAATAATACAGATATATTGGTGGCCTTTGGGGTATTAGGGATAGTTCTTATGATAATAATACCTCTTCCAGCAACTGTTTTAGATATTTTATTAGCTTTTAATATTACATTGTCAGCTGTAATTATAATGATTACAATGTTTACAACTAATGTTTTACAATTATCAGTTTTCCCAACATTATTACTTGTAACTACATTACTTAGATTAGGACTTAATATTTCATCAACAAGACTTATATTAAGTGAAGGAAGTGCAGGAAAAATAATTGAAGCCTTTGGTGAGTTTGTTATAGGTGGAAATTATGTAGTTGGTATAATAATATTTTTAATAATTATAATAATTCAATTTGTAGTTATTACTAATGGTGCAGGTAGAGTATCAGAAGTTTCAGCAAGATTTACTTTAGATGCTATGCCAGGAAAACAAATGAGTATAGATGCTGATTTAAATGCAGGTATTATAGATGAAATGACAGCAAGGAAAAGAAGAGAAGATTTACAAGCTGAAGCAGACTTTTATGGATCTATGGATGGTGCATCTAAATTCGTTAAAGGTGATGCTATAGCAGGCATAATAATTACAATTATAAATATAATTGCAGGTATTATTATTGGTGTAATGGGAGGCATGGATTTTTTACAGGCAGGTGCAACTTATACTAAGCTTACAATAGGTGATGGACTAGTTAGCCAAATTCCAGCTTTATTAATATCAACAGCATCAGGTATATTGGTAACAAGATCTGGAAGCAGAGATAATTTTGGTACAACCTTTAGTAAGCAACTTACAGCATTTCCAGTTGCTCTTGGAATAGTTTCAGCAGTTATGTTTTTTTTAGCTTTAATTCCAAGTATGCCAATGTTTCCATTCTTATTAGCAGCAGTAACAGGATCCGTTTCTACTTATATGCTAATTAAGGAAGAACAAAAAAGTCAAGAAGAAGAAATTGCAAGAGTTGAAGAAGAGTATACTGAGTCAGAAAGAAAAGAGCCAGAAAATGTAATGAATTTAATTTCTGTAGAACCAATGGAAGTAGAAATAGGTTATGGTCTTATTCCTTTAGCAGATGAATCTACAGGTGGAGATTTACTACAAAGAATAGCATCAGTAAGAAGACAATGTGCTATTGAAATGGGGATAGTTGTTCAGCCTATTAGGATAAGAGATAATTTACAATTAAAAACAAATGAGTATGTAATAAAGATTAGAGGGACAGTAATAGCTTCAGCAGAGCTTATGGCAAATATGCTACTTTGTATGGATCCAACAGGAGATAATTCTCAAATAGCAGGTATTAGAACCATAGAGCCTACATTTAAATTACCAGCTGTATGGATTAATAAGGATCAAAGAGAAGAAGCTGAAATAAAAGGATTAACAGTAGTTGATCCAACAACTGTTATGGTTACACATTTAACGGAAGCTATAAAATCTCATTCGTATGAATTACTTGGTAGACAAGAAGTTAAGATGATAGTTGAAAATACTAAAGAAAAGTATAGTGCAGTAGTTGAAGAGTTAATACCAGATCTTATGACTATAGGAGAACTACAAAAGGTATTACAGAATCTTTTAAAGGAAAAGGTTCCAATAAAAGATATGGTTACTATAATGGAATCTTTAGCTGATAATTCTAGATTAACTAAGGATTTAGAACTTTTAACAGAATATGTTAGATTTTCATTAGCAAGAACAATATGCAATCAAATAATAAATGAAGATAGAAGTATTACGGTTGTAACATTATCACCTCAAATAGAAGAAATAATTGCAGCAAATACACAAAAATCTATTCAAGGCTCATTCCCAGCAGTTGATCCAGATACAACTACTAAGATATTTAATTGTATAAGAGATACTATAGATAGAGTTTATTTTTATAATAATCAACCAGTTATATTAGTATCTCCAAATATTAGACCAGTATTTAGAAAGCTAATAGAAATGGTCTTTCCACATATTATGATTATATCTTTAAATGAAATTCCTAATGATGTGGAAATAAGGACAGAAGGAGTTGTATCACTATAATGGTTATTAAAAAATACATAGTTAAAAATATGAATGAGGCTTTAACAAGAATAAGATATGAATTAGGTAAAGATGCTATTATAATAAGCCAAAGAAAAATAAGAGAAGCGGGTGTAAAAGGGTATTTTAAACCTAAATTAATGGAAGTTACAGCAGCATTAGAAAATAATAAATTAGATAGAAAAAATAAGACTATTAATTATGAAAAAGAGGAAAATATTGATAGTTTTAAGGAATCATTAAACAATATAAACAAAATTATTACTAAAGATGAAAATAAGATAGATAAAGAAGAAGATAAATTAAAGGAAGAAGTTAAAGAAATAAAGCAATTATTAAATAAGGTGATACAAAATACAAATAAAGAAAAAGAAGATAATTTAATAAAAGATTATTTAAATGAAATTGATATAGAGGAATCTGTAATAGAAGAGTTAGATTTAGAGGATTATGATAATATAGATAAATTCAAGGAGAGTTTTAGGAAATTACTAGTAAAAGATATTAAGGTTTCAAGTCAGGATTTAAGGGGAAAAATTGCACTAATAGGGCCAACTGGAGTAGGTAAAACTACTACAATTGCAAAGCTAGCAGGAAGACTTGCTTTAATTGAAAAGAAGAAGGTTGGACTTATAACTATAGATACTTATAGGATTGGAGCTGTAGAGCAATTAAAAACCTATGCAGAAATTATGAATATTCCATTTAAAGTAGTAATTACATTAAAAGAAATGGAAGAAGCTATAAAAGAACTTGAAGATTGCGATGTTGTATTAATAGATACAACAGGGAGAAGTAGTAAAAATACAATGCAAATATCTGAGCTTAGAGCATTTATTAAAAAGATAAATGCAGATAATATTTCTTTAGTTATAAGTGGAACAACTAAAAATAGGGATATAGAAACAATTTTAAGAGGATATAGTGAAGTTAACTATGAAAATATAATAATAACTAAATTAGATGAAACAACTTCCTATGGATGTATCTATAATATTATTAAAAAGTCTAATAAAGAAATAGCTTATATAACTACAGGGCAAAATGTTCCAGAAGATATAAGGACACCTTCAGTAAATGAAGTTTGTAAATTAATTCTTGGGGAGGATACAATATGTTAGATCAAGCTGAGAGTTTAAGAAAATTAGCAAATGGAGAAATGCTTTTTGAAAATCATAATAAAGCAAGAATAATAACAATTACCTCAGGAAAAGGTGGAGTAGGGAAAAGTAATATAGTAGTTAATTTAGCTATTAATTTAGTTAAAAAGGGAAAGAAAGTTTTAATTTTTGATGCAGATATTGGCATGGGAAATGATGATGTTTTAATGGGAATTTATCCAAAGCACAATGTATTAGATTTAGTTAATGGTAGATTGCTAATAGAAGACGTAATAGTTGAGGGACCTGAAGGGGTTAAGTTATTACCTGGTGGAAGCGGTCTTAATAATATAGAAGATTTACAACAAAATCAAAGAGATTTATTCCTACGAAAAATTGAAATGCTAGAAGGTTTTGATTATATATTTATTGATACAGGAGCGGGAATAAGTAGAAGTGTGTTAGCTTTTATTGCATGTTCTGATGAGGTAATACTAATAACTACGCCAGAACCAACATCTTTAACTGATGGATATAGCCTATTAAAGGCAGTAAATCATTTCAAAATAAAGAATAAAGCAAATATTATAGTAAATAAAGCATTAGATAAAAATGAAGGTGAAAAAACTTTTCTTAAATTTAAAAGTGCAGTTAATAAATTTTTATCTTTAGATGTAATTTTTTTAGGACAGGTATATGAGGATAGAAAGTTAGTTATGTCCGTTAGAAATCAACTACCATTTATTATAGGATATCCTAAATGTGATGCTTCTAAATGCATAGAAGATATAACTAAAAGTTTAATAGATAGTAAAAGAGAAAAGCTAGGGGGTGGAGCAGAAGGATTATTTAAGAAATTATTTAGTATTTTTTCATAAAGGGGAGAGCAATTATGGAATTGACGATAAATTCTAAGATAGATGTTTTGTGGGAGGAAAATATATATAAGGCAACTATTCAAGATATTGATAATATGGAAATTTTAATAAGTATTCCTGTAAGAGATGGAATTTACTTAACTTTAAATAAGGATATAGAAATTGAGCAAATATTTTATGATGAAAAAGGAAATGTTTTTAATTATAAAACTAAAGTGATAGATAGATATACTGAAAAAGGTATACCTTTTTACAAACTTACAAAGCCGTATGATATTAAAAAAGTTCAAAGAAGAGATTATGTTAGAGTAAGTTTAATTCAAATTATTAATTATATAAAAGAAAGTGATTTTAAAAAAGAAATTAAAAGAGAAGAAGAGTATGAGAATGCACTACTTTTAGATTTGAGTGGTGGTGGAATGAAGGTTAAAACTAAAGAAAAATTAGAAAAAGATGAATTTATTATTGCAAATTTAAAGTATGAAGATGAAAAGATAGTTATAAAAGGGAAAATAATAAGAGTAGAAAAAACTGAAGATAAAAGATTTATATGTGGAATTACATTTGTGGATATTAATAATTCTACTAGAGAAAAAATAATAAGGACAGTTTTTAAAATTATGCGTAAGCAAAGAGAACTTGTTTAAGGGAGGTTTTTAAGTATGGAACATAAAAGTCCTATGATTCATAAAGAGAAATTAGTAGAAAAATATATACCATTAGTTAAATACTTAGCCTCTAGAATAATGATAGGAAAAATGAAGTATATTGAATATGAAGATTTGGTAGGTTATGGGATTGTTGGACTTTTAGATGCAATAAATAGATATGACTCTAGTAAGGGAATGAAGTTTTCTTCTTATGCAACCCTAAGAATAAAGGGTTCTATGATAGATGAAATAAGAAAAAATAGACCAATATCTAAAGGTGCAATGGATAAGCTAGCAAAATACAATGAATCTGTAGAGAAATTACAAAATAAGCTAATGAGAGAACCTTCATTGAAGGAAATTGCAATAGATTTAAATATTTCAGAAGAAGAGGTTTCAAAAATTGAAAATAGTATTAATTATATGTCTATGATATCTTTAGAATCTGTAGTTTATTCTGATGATGATGATATAACAATAATGGAAACTTTAGAAGATAGGGAATCTATATCTCCAGAATCTTCATTAGAAGATAAAGAAAAACTTGAAATTTTATCAAAAGCTATAGATATGCTTAAAGAAAAAGATAAATTAATATTAAAGCTTTACTATTATGAAAGATTAACATTGAAAGAAATTGGACAAGTTTTAGAAGTATCAGAGTCGAGAGTTTGTCAGCTTCATAGTAGAGCAATTAGAAATTTAAGAGCTATGATGCAAAAAATTAAATATATATAAAAAAGAGGGATTTTTATGCTTCCTTTATTAATAATTGTTATAGGAATTATTTTGATATTTTTAAATTTAAAGGCTATAAAAAAAGAGGATAAATCTTTTGAAAAAATATTAGCTAGAGAAGAAGAAAATAATAATAAAGATTATGATATTGAAATTTTAAAAATAAGAAAAGATATTGCTGAAACAGTGTTAGAGTTACAAAGAGAAATAGAAGAATTAAAACTATCTATAAATAGTTCTAATAAATTAGAAATAAAAAACTACAATAAAAATGATAAGAATGAGAGTAATTTAGATAAAGATATTATATCAGAAATAGATTTTTCAAATAAAATTGAAAGTAATAAAAAAGAAAATTTTCAAAGTGAAAAGCAAAAAAAAGTTAAGCTTCTTTTAGATAAAGGATTAACTGATAATGAAATATGCGAAAAACTAAATATAGGTAAGGGGGAAGTATTATTAATAAAAAGTTTATTAAAAAGATAATAGATTTATTAAATTTCTTCACTGATAGAAAAATACTTATGGGAATAGGTATAGGAATGGTCTTAACTTCCATATTTATGTTTGGATATAGTTATAATAAGGAAATATCTAATGATAAAATAGAAGAAAAAGCAAGAGGCTTAGGAATGCATTATGATGATGAATGCAAAGTATTGTTTAAAGGGGATGAGATAAGTGATTAGAAGTTTATATACAGCTGTATCAGGACTAATAACTTTAGAAAATAGACAAGCTACCATAACTAATAATATGTCTAATGCTAATACTACAGGTTTTAAAAGTGATAATTTATCTATAAAAAGTTTTGATGAAGTTATTCTTCAAAATAAAGATAAAGTTATGAATGGTAAAAATGTAACACAAAAGTTAGGTAGTTTAAGTTTAGGAGCTAAAATAGATACTGTAGATACAGCATTTACTCAAGGTGTATTAAAAAATACAGAAAAAAGTACTGACTTTGCAATTCAAGGAAGAGGTTTTTTTGCTATTGAAAAACAAACTAATAATGGAAGTGAAGTAGTTTATACTAGAGATGGAAGTTTTAAAATTGGAAATGATGGATATCTTATGACTAGTAGTGGCGATAGAGTACTTGGAATTAATAAAAATACAGGAACATTAGAATCAATATTTGTTGGTGGAGATGGAATTGTTTTAGATACAAATAATAATATATTTATTGGAAATAGAGCTACACATACTTTAGCAACTGCAGATTTTGTAGATTATAATTCATTAGAAAAAATGGGAGATAATTATTATAAAGGAGAGAGTCCTATTTTTAATGCAGAAGTTTCTGTTACTCAAGGTGCTTTAGAAAGTTCAAATGTGAATATAACTAATGAAATGGTTAATATGATTACAACTATGAGAAGCTTTGAAACTAATCAAAAAATAATTCAAACTCTTGATGAAACTTTAGGAAAAGCTGCTAATGAAATTGGATCAGTTAAATAGTAGGAGGAGAATTTATGTTAAGAACTTTATGGACTGCTAAGAGTGGAATGAATGCAAATCAAGATAAATTAGATGCAATATCTAATAATATTTCTAATGCTAATACTATGGGGTATAAGAAAATAGAAGTTGGATTTAAAGATCTTTTATCTGAATCATTAGATAGACTTGGAAATCCTATAAATAATAAAGATTCTATTATAGGAACAGGAACTAAAACATCAGAATGGTATAGAGATAACTCACAAGGAAACCTACAAGAAACATTGTTAAGTACAGATTTTTCAATTGATGGAAATGGATACTTTAAAGTAATTTCATCAGATGGAAGTGAATTATATACAAGAGATGGATCCTTTAATATAGATTCAATGGGAACACTTGTAGATAGTAGAGGGAATAAACTAGAATTAGACTATTTAAATGGATATTCTGAAAATAATGTTACATTTAATAAAAATAACTTTTTAGTTGATAAAAAAGGTGATATTTATATTAAAGATGGAGGAAACTTTACTAAAGTTGCAGAAATTCCTGTATACAATGCTGTTGGAGATAGAGCTTTTGTATCTATAGGAGATAATTTATTTACTCCATCAGAAGGAGTTCAAGTGGAAAGAACTAATGATTTTGATTTATATCAAGGAGTTTTAGAAGGATCTAATGTAGATATTGCTACGGAATTTGCAGATATGATAATTACTCAAAGAGCATTTCAATTAAGCTCAAGAGGGATTTCAACAGCAGATGAAATGTGGGGAATGATAAACAATATGAGAAGCAGGTAGGAAATTAAGAGTGAAGAATTAAGAGTGTAAAATTAATGAAAAAACTCCTGCGGGAGTTTTTTAAAATGTATATTTATAGTAATTTCGTAGAAATTACATCAATAATTCTACATTCTACATTATTCATTTTACATTAAAAAAGCTGTCCTAAGACAGCTTTTTTTATGAGTTTATTGCTTCTGTTATTGGTGGAACTACTTGTTTCTTTCTTGATAGTACACCATCTAAGAATGCAGTATTGTCAGTTAAAGTTACTTTAAATGCTTTTTCAGCTATTTCTGGTTTGTCTCCAGCTACTAATATTTGAGATCCTTCATTAAGAATATCAGTTAATAATAGTAAAGTCATATCTAAACCATCTTGTTTAGCTTTAGCATTCATGTAAGCAAGCATTTCGTCTTTTAATGGCATAAATCCTTCTATGTCCATAGTATTTACTTGTGCTATACCTACTTTAGTATCGCCTATTGCAAATGGTTTAAAGTCTTGATTGAAGATTTCCTCAACAGTTTTTCCCTTAAGTGAAGTACCTGCTTTAAACATTTCCTTAGCAAATTCTTCTACATTTATTCCAGCAATTTCAGCAAGTTGTAGGCATATTTGCTTATCTACAGGAGTGCAAGTTGGACTTCTAAATAATAATGTATCGGAAATTATAGCTCCACATAGAAGACCAGCAGCTTGTTTAGAAGGTCTTATTCCATTTTCAAAGAAGCATTTTCCTACTATAGTAGAAGTACTTCCTATTGGTTCACTTCTAAAGTATAGTGGACCATTTGTTTGAATATCAGCAACTCTGTGGTGATCGATTATTTCTAAGATATCAGCATCTTCTAATCCATCTACTGATTGTCCTCTTTCGTTATGGTCTACTTGAATTATTTTCTTTCTATAGTTTGATATTAAGTGATATCTTGACATAGCTCCAACTACTTTACCATTTGCATCAATAACTGGATAGCTTCTATATCTAGTTTCAATCATTACTGGTTTAACATCATCTACTAAATCTTCAGTTGAAAAAGTAACTAATTTATCTTTTATCATTACATATCCAACAGGTATACTTTGAAGTATAAGTCTTGAAGTTGTAAATGAATCGTGAGGTGTACTAATTACACTTATATTAGCTTTCTTAGCTTTTTCAAGTATAGCAGCTGTTGGAACATGAGCTCCAGTTATAATCATAAGTGAAATATTTAAGTCTAATAAAGCATCTTGAACTTCTTCTCTATCACCAACGATTACTATATCACCTGCTTCTATATGATCCTTCATGCTTTCTGGTTTCATAGCACTAACAACTATTTTACCAGGGAAGTGATTAGTTTCAGGATTTGTATAAACTTCTTTTGCAGATAAAGTATCTACTATGTTACTAAAAGTAGTATTACTTTTTGCTAAAATATTACTATCCCAAATATCCATATAGCAAGATGTTAAGTTTGAAATAGCTAAAACTCCTAAAAGATGATTATTTTCATCTGCAACAGGAAGAGTTTTAATATTTTTATTTCTCATTATTGTCCATGCCATCTTTAATGATATTTCAGGAGAAACTGGTGTGATTTTATCAAAATCTAAATCTTCCACCTTTAATTTTACTGTTTTTAATAGTTCAGGAGCATTAACTCCAAAATAATCAAGAATATATTGAGTTTCTCTATTAACATTTCCAAGTCTAACTGGAATAGCTGGTAGATTGCCTGTCTTATTTTTAAATTCAGCATATGCATATGCTGCACATATTGAGTCTGAATCTGGATTTTTATGACCAGTTACATATACTACATCTTTCAATTTATTACCCTCCTTAGTTTATTTATCTATACATATTCTATAGGTATATTTTTAATTTGTAAAGATATCTAGTAAAAGTATATGTAGAAATTTGTATATATAAACGATGTAAATATTTCTCGTTAAATAAAAAGTGCTTAAAGTTTTTAAAAACATCATATCTTTAAATTTACTAAATATAATATATAGAAACTATTATAAGGAGGACAACCGGTGATACAGGAACGAGAAATATCTAGAGGACTAACTACAAAAGAAGCAGAGAAAAGGCAAAAGCACTATGGATTAAATGAAATATCCCATAAGAAGAAAGCATCACCTATAATAATATTTTTAGCTCAGTTTAATGATTTTATAGTTTGGGTATTAATAGCAGCTACTATTATATCAGGATTAATGGGAGATATGGCAGATGCTATAACAATACTTATTATAGTAATTGTTAATGCTATTATGGGCTTTGTTCAGGAGTATAGAACAGAAAAATCCCTTGAAGCATTAAAGGAACTTGCTGCACCAACTTGTAAAGTTATTAGAGATGATGTTTTAAAGGTTATAAACTCTATAGAAATTACTATGGGTGATTTAGTTATTTTAGAAGCAGGAGATAGAATACCGGCTGATGGTACATTTATTGAAGCATCTGGAGTAATGGTAGATGAATCTCTTTTAACTGGTGAATCAGTTGGAGTATTTAAAGATTCTAAAAAGGGAAAAAACCAAGGATATATGGGAACTACAATACTAAAGGGAAGAGGAATTTTACTTATTAATGGAATTGGAATGAATACAGAAATGGGTAAAATAGCAAATCTTTTAGATAATATTGAGGAAGAAAAATCACCATTAAGAGAAAGATTAGATTCATTAGGAAAAATTTTAGTTGTATTATGTTTAGTTATATGTGGTGTTGTAACAGTATTAGGAATACTTAGAGGAAATGAAATTACAGAAATGTTTTTGCTTGGAGTATCTTTAGCAGTAGCAGCAATACCAGAAGGTTTAGCAGCTATAGTAACAGTTGCACTTGCACTTGGTGTTTCTAGAATGCTTAAAAAGAATGCTTTAGTTAGAAAATTACCAGCAGTAGAAACACTTGGATGTACATCAGTAATTTGTTCTGATAAGACAGGAACGTTAACACAAAACAAAATGACTGTAAAAGAAATATATCTAAATGGTAGAACATATGATTTAGATAAGGATGAATTAAAAAATCATTCAGTTTTAATGAAGGCATTCATTTATTGTAATGATTGTAATTATGATTTTAAAGTTAAAAACATAGATAAGGCTTTACATGGAGATCCAACTGAAACAGCTTTAGTAAAAGCATTTTTTAATGAAACAAATTTACTAAAAGCTTTTGTTTCAAATGCAAGTAGAGTTTTTGATAATCCTTTTGATTCTAATAGAAAAATGATGAGTGTAATAGTTAGAGAAGGAACTAAAGAAGTATGTTATGTAAAAGGTGCTCCAGAAAGAGTAATAGATAAATGTACACATATATTAGAAAATGGAACAGTAAAGCCATTAACATCACAAAAAAGAAGGCAAGTAGCATCCTATATAGAATCTATGTCTAATAGAGCTTTAAGGTGTATAGCGGCAGCTTATAAGGAAAATGAATTAGTTAAAAATGATAATTTAGAAAATAATTTAATTTTTATAGGAGTTGCAGGAAGTATAGACCCACCAAGGTTAGAAGTTAGAGATGCTGTTTTAAAATGTAAATTAGCTGGTATTCAACCAGTTATGATTACAGGAGATCATAAAAATACAGCACTTGCAATAGCAAAGTCAATAAATATATGTAATACGGAAGATCAAGCTGTAACAGGTGAAGAAATAGAAAAAATGAGCGATGAAGAGTTATTTAAAAAAGTAAAAGATGTTAGAGTTTTTGCAAGAGTTTCACCTCATCATAAGCTTAGAATAGTTAAGGCTTTTAAAAAGCAAAATAATATAGTTGCAATGACAGGTGATGGAGTTAATGATGCTCCAGCAATAAAAGAAGCTGATATTGGAATTGCAATGGGAATATCTGGAACAGATGTAACTAAAGAAGCAGCATCTATGGTGCTTATGGATGATAATTTTGCAACTATAGTTTCTGCAGTAGAAGAAGGTAGAATAATATATGATAACATTAGAAAATTTATAAGATATTTGTTATCTTGTAATTTAGGAGAAGTATTAACGATGTTTTTAGCATCAATTTTTTACTTACCAAATCCATTGACACCAATCCAAATATTATTTGTTAACCTAGCTACTGATGGGCTTCCTGCAATTGCACTTGGAGTAGATCCACCAGATAAAGATATAATGATGCATAAGCCAAGAGAAAAAGGTGAAAGTATCTTTGCTAGAGGGTTATGGTCTAAAATAGTAATAAGAGGATGTTTAATTGGAATTTGTACTTTAATGGCATTTATGACAGGAAGACTTTATGGTATGGATTTAGCTACATGTAGAACCCTTGCTTTAATTACATTAGTTATGTCTCAGCTTTTACATGTTTTTGAATGTAGATCGGAAAGACATTCAATATTTGAAATTAAAGTATTTACTAATCCATATTTAGTTGCAGCTGTTTTAGTTTCTATTATAATGGTATGTTCAATTTTATATATTCCATTTTTAGCAAATGTATTTAATACTGTTCCATTAAATATAGGACAATGGGGAATTGTATTATTTTATTCTGGAGTAATATTCTTTATAAATAGTATATATTTATTTATAAAAACTAAAAGTTAATTCGTAAATGAGCTATCTGTAGATAGCTCATTTATTTTTGAAAAAAATATTTGTGTTTTATTAGGAAACACTTGTACACAAATGAAAAACATGGTAATATAAATAAAAAGATAATAAACCAAAGTTTGGGGTGGTTTTATGAGGTTTATTAGTACTAGAGGAGGAGAAAAAAATATATCTTCTTCTAAGGCAATTATAAATGGAATAGCAAAAGACGGGGGATTATATGTTCCAACAAGTTTTCCAAGTATATTTGAAAAATTAAAGAATAAGACAAGCTTAACTTATGAAGAAATTGCATTTAAGGTTATAAAGGAATATTTTACAGATTTTAATGATGATGAAATTAAATTGGCTATAAATGAAGCTTATAAAGATAGATTTAATGTAGAGCTGAAAAATAATTTCTTAGAGTTATATCATGGGCCAACTTCAGCTTTTAAAGATGCAGCATTATTATTTCTTCCACATATTATGAAGTTATCTAAGGAAAAGCTTAATGTAGATGGAGATATAGTTATTTTAACTGCTACATCAGGGGATACAGGAAAAGCAGCATTAGAAGGATTTAGTAATATAGAAGGATTTAAAGTAATGGTATATTATCCAATGAGTGGAGTAAGCTCTGTTCAAGAAATGCAAATGGTAACTCAAGAAGGAAATAATTTGAGAGTGGTTGGAATTAGGGGTAATTTTGACGATGCTCAAAAAGGAGTAAAAGAAATTTTTGGGGATAATGAGTTTAAAGAAGATTTAATTAAAAGTAAAATATTACTTTCTTCAGCAAACTCTATTAATATTGGAAGGTTAATACCACAGATAGTTTACTATTTTTATGGTTACCTTCAATTAGTAAATAAGCAAAAAATAAAATTTGGGAATAAAATAAATGTAGTAGTTCCTACAGGTAATTTTGGGAATATACTTGCTTCATATTATGCAAGGGAAATGGGGCTTCCTATTGCAAGGTTTATATGTGCGTCTAATGAAAATAACGTCCTTTCTGATTTTTTTAATGAGGGAATATATGATAAAAGAAGAGAACTTATATTAACAGAGTCACCTTCTATGGATATATTAATTTCTTCTAATTTAGAAAGGTTATTATTTGAAGCAAGTGGTAGGGATTGTAACGAAATAAAAAGATTAATGGAAGAGTTAAGTAAAAATGGCATATATAAAGTAAATAAAAATATTAAAGATGGGCTAAAAGATTTTTATGGAAATTATGCTACAAAAGAAGATGTATATAAAGCAATAAGTGATATGTATAATAAAGAGGGCTATTTAATAGATACACATACAGCAGTAGCTTATGCTGCATTAAATAAATATATAAGTGAAACTAAGGATGAAACACCTTATTTAATTGCTTCAACTGCAAATCCATATAAGTTTCCAAGAAGTGTTACAAAGGCTTTAGAATTAGACTTTGGAAATATTGATGATTTTGATATTATTGATAAGCTATATGAGTATACAAAGGTAAGTGTTCCTGATAATTTAAAGGGACTTAAGAATAAGAATGTAATTCATAAGAATAAATGTGAAATTAACGAACTAAAAAAATCGCTATTAGACTTTATAGGTGTAAAAAATGATTAGAGTTAAAGTTCCAGCAACATCAGCGAATATGGGACCAGGATTCGATACCTTAGGAATAGCTTTTAATTTATATAATATATTTGAGTTTTCAGAAGAGGATGAAGGGGTTCTGTTTAGTGGATTTAAAAAAGAATTCTCTAATGAAAATAATATTGTATATAAAACTATGATGATTTGTTTTAATAAGTATAACTATAAGCCAAAAGGTTTAAGTATAAGGTTAGTTGAAGAAAATATTCCAATATCAAGAGGTCTTGGTTCTAGCTCTACATGTATAGTTGCAGGGCTTTTAGGTGCAGATTATATTATGGGGAATATATTAAGTACTGAAGAACTTTTTAAAATTGGAGTTGAAATTGAAGGCCATCCAGATAATATAGCACCGGCCTTTTTTGGTGGGATGGTTGTATCTGTGATGGAAGAAGATGATGTTATATATAATGAAATAAAAGTAAAAGAAGGAATTAAGTTTGTTGCAATAATTCCTGAATTTGAATTATCTACTTCTTTAGCAAGGGGAGTATTACCAAAAGAAGTGAATTTTAAAGATGCAATTTATAATGTAAGCAGAGTATCATTAATGATATCCGCTTTTTCAAATGGCAGATATGATCTTCTAAAATATGCTTGTAAGGATGCACTGCATGAAAATTATAGAAGCCCTTTAATAAAAAATTATAATTTAGTATATAATAAATGTATATCTCTTGGGGCTTTAAGTTGTTTTTTAAGTGGAGCAGGACCTACAATAATGGCTATTATAAAGAAGGACGATAATGAAATAATAAAAAACATTAAAGTTTTTTTAGAAAATGAACATATAAATTGGGATGTAAAAGAACTTTCTTTAGATAAATTGGGGGCTAAATCATATAAAGGTGATACTAATGAAAGGTAATTTTTTGATTGTAGACAAAAGAGCTTTGCCTGATGTTTATGAGAAGGTAGTTGATGCTAAGAGGCTCCTTAAAGAAGGGAAAGTTAAGGATATTACTGAAGCAGCTAAAACAGTTAATATAAGTAGAAGTGTATATTATAAATATAAAGATACTGTATTTGAACTTGTAGAAACTGATCAAGGGCAAAAAGTAACTATAAATATGATGATAAATGATAACAAGGGTGTACTTTCAGGAATATTAAATTATATTTCTGAAGAAGGTGGTAGTATAATTACTATAAATCAAGGTATACCAATGAATAAAAAGGCTAATGTTAGTTTAACTATTAATATAGCAGCTATAAATGGAGATTTAACTACATTAATGGATGGATTATCTAAGATTAATGATGTAGAGAAGGTTGAATTTGTAGCTATGGAATAAAATCCTTAATAAATTTTATATCACGCAAAGAAAATTGGGCTATTTTTTAATAGTCCTTTTTCTCTTTATTTAATAGAAATAGCTTTATTTATTTTTAGAAATTTGATATATTAATTTTAAACCTATTGTAAAATACTAAAGGGAGGGATAAACTTTGGAAATTTATTTTGACAATAGTGCAACTACAAAACCATATAAAGAAGTTATAGAAGAAACGGCAAAGGCAATGGAGGAATATTTCGGTAATCCATCATCTCTCCATAAAATAGGAATAAAAGCTGAGAAGAAAATAACTGAAGCAAGAGAGTTTATAGCAAAAAGTATAAATGCATCGAAAGAAGAAATATATTTTACTTCAGGTGGAAGTGAAGGTAATAATTTAATAGTTAAGGGGCTTGCAAAGCCAGGACATCATATTATTACTACAAGTTTTGAGCATCATTCAGTTTTAATGCCTTATGAAGAGCTTGAAAAGAATGGAGTTCGTGTTACATATTTAAAATTAGATAAACAGGGAAAAATATCACTGGAAGAATTAGAAAATGCTATTTCTAAAGATACAGTTTTAGTGACAATAATGCATGTAAATAATGAAATGGGAGCAATTCAGGATATTGAAAAAATAGGTAAAATCATTAAAGAGAAGAGTTCAAGAGCAAGATTCCATGTTGATGCAGTACAATCTTATTGCAAATTAGATATAGATGTAAAGAAAATGAATATAGATATGCTAACAGCTTCTGGACATAAAATCCATGGACCTAAGGGTGTAGGATTTACTTTTATTAAAAAAGGTATAGTTTTAAATCCTTTGATTAATGGAGGAAGTCAAGAAAGTGGTGTAAGAGGGGGTACTCACAATGTACCAGGTATTATAGGCTTACATAAGGCTGCAGAGTTAAGTTTAGAAAGTAGTAAGTCTAGCTTTGAATATGTAAAATCAATTAAAGAATATATGATAAATAGATTAGGTGAAATAGATAATATAAGAATAAATAGTCCATTTAGAGATGACTTTACTCCTTATATATTAAATGTTTCATTTATTGGAGTTAAAGCAGAGGTATTACTTCATTTATTAGAAGAAAGTAATATTTATGTAGCAACAGGGTCTGCATGTACATCTAGAACCAGTGCAGCACAAGGAAGTTATGTTATTAAAGCTTTAGGATTAAATAATAAGGAAGTTGAAAGTGCTATAAGATTTTCATTTTCTAAATTTAATACTAAAGAGGAAGTAGATAAAGTTATAGAAATACTAAAAAGTTCACTAACATTTTTAAGGAGAGTTAAAAGATGAATAAATTAATATTAGTAAAATATGCATCAGAAATTTTTTTAAAGGGCTTAAATAGAAATAAGTTTGAAAAAAAATTAAGAGATAATATTAAAAAGAAATTAAAAGGATTAGAATATTCTTTAATATCAGATCAAGGTAGATATTTTATAAAGGCTGATAATATAGAAGAAGCAGCTGAGAGAGTAAGAAAGGTTTTTGGAGTTTCAGAAGTTTGTATAGTAACAGAAGTGCCAAGAGATATGCAAGCTATTAAAGAAGAAGCTTTAAGAAAAGTTAAAGAAGCTAATCCTAAAAACTTTAAAATTGAAACAAATAGAGCTAATAAAGCTTTCCCTAAAAATTCTTTAGAAACTTCTAAGGAAGTTGGAGCTTTTGTTGTATACAATATGAATGGATTAGAAGTTAAGGTTAAAAATCCTGAATGCTTAGTAAATATAGAAATAAGAGAAAGTGCATACATATATACAACTAAAGATAAGATAAAGGGTGTTGGTGGACTTCCATATGGAATTAATGGTAGTACTATGCTTATGTTATCTGGTGGTATAGATTCTCCAGTAGCTGGATATTTAATGGCTAGAAGAGGTGTTGAATTACACTGTGTATATTATCATAGTCATCCATATACTTCTGAAAGAGCTAAGGATAAGGTTAAAGATTTAGCTAAGATATTATCAAACTATACAGAAAGGGTAAATTTACACATAGTACCTTTTACAGAAATTCAAATGGCTATAATTAATGGCTGTAGAGAAGATGAGTTAACTATAATAATGAGAAGATTTATGATGAGAGTTGCTTGTGCATTAGCTGAAAAGTACGGAATTCAATCTGTAGCAACAGGAGAAAGCATAGGTCAAGTAGCAAGTCAAACTATGGAAGGTTTAATGGTAAGTAATGATTGTGCAGATAGACCAGTATTTAGACCTTTAATAGCTATGGATAAAACTGATATCATGGATATAGCTAGAGAAATTGACACATATGAAACATCAATATTACCATATGAAGATTGTTGTACAATATTCGTACCAAAGCATCCAAAGACTAAACCAAGAGTAGATATGATAAGAAAATCAGAAGAAGTTTTAAATATTGAAGAATTAGTTAATAAAGCTATTGAAGAAACAGAAGTTGTAGTATTTAATTAATTTATAATAACTAAAAAGGTTGCTATATAGCAACCTTTTTTTAAAAAATAAAATAGGACTTTAAATAAATTTAAAGTCCTACATAAAATACTTACTATCTTGCTCTCATTTTTGTAGCTTGTTGTCTTGCCTTTTTTAATTGACTGTGGTCAAATGGATGAAGATCTTTTTTAGTTGTTAAGTTAGCAATATTAGAAATAGTAATTACTTCTGAATCAGCCTTACCTTTTTCACCTTCAATTCCCATTATAATAACTTTATGTCCTTGTTTAACATCAATAAAAGTAGGCTTTTTAAACCATTTTTTAACTTTATATTGAGTTTTAACTACACCTTTACCCATATCTGGTTTAATTAAAATATGAGCTGTTAATTTTCTTATAATTCCTAATATGTTCTTTTCTTCTATTTTTATAGATAAAACAGTACCAGCTGTACTAGTCATTCTATCGCCGTATTTTTCCATATATGCATCTGTAAAGTATTTACTCATTTTATCTTTGAAACCCATAATTAAAACTCCTTTATATCTAAGAAATATTGTATAATAAACAATTATAATATTAAGGTCATTATAACATAATTAAAGTATTAATAAAACAAAAAATTAAATATTTATTTATCGATTTCATTTTTATAAATTTCTTTTAAAATTTTTATGTGAAGCTCTTCATCTAATATAATTCTATTTAAAATAGTAATAATATTTT
>NZ_JACSQZ010000028.1 GCF_014836325.1 Clostridium gallinarum | reverse complement strand
TTAGATAAAATTATACATAGTATGATTCATAGTAAGTATAAAAAGTGGAGGGTATATGAGTTTATATACTATAAGTAATAAAGATTTAAATGAATTAATGAACGATGAAAATTATTCAAAAAATATATGTGAAAAAATAAACGAAATAGAGGCTGATAAAGCTAAAGAAATATATATATTTTTTATAAAATTTTGCAAAGAAAATAATCTTATAAAGGCTTGTTCTTGGTTTTATCATTATATAGGTAGATTAAATTATGATTTATTAAATCTAGATAAATCTATAGAATATCATGAAATTGCTTTTAAGGGATTTGAAAGTATAAATGATAATGAAGGAATGGTATTTGCTATAAATGGAATGTTTATAGCAAATGTAAAACAACAAAAATTTGATATAGCTATTGAGTTTGGGATTAAGGGAATAAAACTTGCAAGTGAAGAAAATAATTACGAAGGACTTGCTAGATTAAAAACTAATATGTTAGGAGTATATGAGGAAATAGGTGAATATGAAAAGGCAATAGAATTGTATGATGATATGGAAACAATAGGATATATGGCTAATAAAGAAAATCAAATATTAAATAGTTTAAATAGAGGTATATGTGAATTTAAATTAGGAAATAAAGATGATGCTATAAAGTATGAAGAAAAAGCTTATGCAATTGCAAAAGAAAGTAAATTTAATTACTTAATTCCCAATATTTTATCAGAGTTGGCGAATGTTTATATAGATAAAGGTGACTTTGATATTGCTGTGGACAAACTAAATGAAGCTAGGGAATATATTAAAGATAAAAAAGATAATATAGGAAATTTATCTATTTTAATGACTTTAGGAGATCTGGAGTTAAAGAGAAAAAATTATAGATTAGCAATAGAGAATCTTGAAGAGGCTGGCAAAAATATAATAAATAATTATTATAAAAATGAATTAAGAGAAATATATAATAAGCTAAGTTTGGCTTATAAAGGAATAAAAAATTATAAGAGATCAATAGATTATTTAGAGAAATATATAGATATAGATAAAAAGATACAAAAGGAATTAAAAAGTGAAAAAATTAAAGAAATAAATAAAGCTAAGGAAGAAGAAAATAGAACTTATAAAAGTTTATATATTCAAACAGATAACATATATAAATTTGGACAAAAAATAACATCTAATTTAGAAAAAGAAAATATATTAAATATAATAGTAGAGGAAATAAGTAATTTAATAGATTATAATATAGTTCAAATCGGATTATATAAGGAAGATAAAGATGAATTTGAATTTTTACTATGTTTAGAAGAAGGAAATAGAGTAGAGATACCTACAATATCAATAAATGAAGAAAGTTTTAATGGATATTGTATAAAACAGAATAAGGAAATTCTAATTAATGATATTCAGAATGAATATTATAAATATCTTAATATAGAAAAAAAGATTAATAGAGAAAATAGGTTTCCTACAAATAATAGAAGGTGTAATTCAGCAATATTTATTCCTTTAACTATTAATGATAAACCTATAGGCTCATTTTCAGTACAAAGTTATGAAAAGGGAAAATATAATTTAAAGGATTTAAACACAATAAAAATAATATCATCTTTTATTGCAATAGCTTTAGAAAATTCAAGATTATATAAAGAAGTAAAATATTTTGCCAGACATGATTATTTAACACGAATATTGAATAAAGGAGAAGCTTTAAAGGAAGGAAATGAAATTTATGATATTATGATGAGAAATAAAGAGCCAATATCTATCATGATGATTGATATAGACGACTTTAAATGCATAAATGATACTCATGGACATCAATTTGGAGATAAGGTTATTCAAAATATAGCTGATGTAATAAGCAAATCTATAAGAAAAAATGATGTTGTTGGAAGATATGGTGGAGAAGAGTTTATAGTGTTTTTTAACGGTAATTCCAAAAAAGATTATATATCTATATCAGAAAGGATAAGAAGCAATATTGAAAATTCTCCTGTAGAAAATAATTTAGGAGAATTTATTAGTGTTACTTGTAGCATAGGAGTAGTTTATAAAGAGGCAATAAAAGAATCCATAGATAATCTTATAAATTTGGCAGATATGGCATTATATAAAGCTAAAAATACTGGGAAAAATAAAGTCGTAGTTATTAAAGAATAATTATTTTAGTTATTAAACCCTCGATAAGGTAGAAATATATTTTCGAGGGTTATTACAATTTTTATAAAAATATCTATTATAAAATATTTAAATGTAATTTATTAAATTTAATACATACTAAATTCTTATTTATAAGGAATATACTTATCTATTTTTAAATAACCTGATTTAATTAAAACTATATCACTATCATAATTAAATAAACTATTAGAAGATGTTGTAACCATACGTAGTTTTTGAGTAGATTTATAGTCTAAAATTGTACAGGTAAAATCTACAGTAGATTGTTGTAATAATTTTCCTTGAGAATTAAAGGACATAACTCCTTTTCCTTTTATTATAAATAATATTAGCTAGTCCCATCTCTTCCATAGCTATAGAGGCCATTAACATATTAATTGCTTTTTCCCTATTTATATTAATAATTGGAGTTATATTAGGAATATTAGGCATTGACATTTTAAGACCTCCTTATAATATGAGATAGGAGATTATACAGCATATCTATATATTGTCCTATTTAACATATTTATAAATTTATAATATATTCTTAAAAGGGGGCGATAATTTTATTATCAGCAACCCTTTAAGAAATGATTCTATTAAAAAATAAAGAATACTTCAAATCCATAATAAAGGAATAAGGTTTATTAATATTAGTGGGGTACTATATAGTATTCTACTTTCTTAAAAAAATTAATTTTAAATTTATAAAAGACAATATAAAATAAAGAAAGTTTATTATAATAGTTATATTAAAACTAAATTTAATTTGGAGTTATGATATGAATAAAATAAAAAATACTTTAAAGATAAAAGGATATGATCAATTTAAGTGTACAGCAGATAAATGCAATTTTACTTGTTGTAGAGGATGGGATATCAATGTAGATACTAAGACTTATAATAAATGGAGAGAAAAAGATAATCTTAATTATATTTTAGATAATGTAAGGTTTGTAAAAAGTTATGGAGAAAATAAATACTTAATTAAGAAGGAAACAAAAGGGGGATGTCCTTTCTTAAGCAATGAGGGTTTATGTAATATAGTCATAAATCATGGTGATGAATATTTATCTTCAACTTGTAGAACCTTTCCTAGAATAGAAAATGATTTTGAGGATGTAAAAGAACTTACCTTATCTTGTTCTTGTCCTGAAGTAGTTAACATAATTAGTGATATGAAAGATAAAATTTATATAGATTTTAATGAATCTCTCTCTTATATTGAAGAGTTAGGTTGTTTAAAAATAAGGGAAAGTTTAGTTAATATACTTCAAAAAGAAGATATAAGTATAGAGAATAAACTTATTATTTCCTATGATATGCTTTTTAATATGCTTAATAGTGATGATTTAACTTATGAAGATTTAATAGAACTTTTAGAAAAATATAAATCTAAAAATTATATAAAAGAAGAATTAGATAAATATAAGGAATATGAAAATAAAGACACTATAGGAGATTTAAAAGAAATAAATTCATTATTTATAGATATAATAGAAAACTATAGAAATGTCTCTATTTTTAAAGAGTATTTAAAGGATATTTATAATTTTACTGAGAAAATTAGTATAAAAAATCTTTTTAAGGAATGGAATAACTTTAAGGATTTATTTAAAAAATATGATAATTTAATTGAAAATTGTATTGTATCAAAGGTTTTAAGTAATTGTACTAGTGATGATTTAGAAGAGATGATTATTTCTTTTGAAATAATTATATTAGAATACTTATTAATAAGACATGCTTTATTTTTAAGATATTGTATTAATGTAACAAAGGAAATTAATATTCAGGAAATAAAAGATTACGTTGTGATTTTTTCAAGAATTATAGGAAATAATTCTGAGGCTGTAATAGAATTTTTATTAGATATGTTTGAAAGTGAAATATTGGAATTCAATTATATATCTGCCTTGATTTTAAGCTGATAGATACATTTGTCTTTTTATGACAATAATTCTGTAACTAGGTAAAATTTGTAGCATAAATTAATACTATAATAATTAATAAAGTGGAGAGGGACATGATAAACGTAACACTAACACCACTACACTACATTTATCTTATCTTTATCATTGTTATTATAATTGCAATGATAATGAAGAAAGATATATCCTTAATTTGTTTATTGGGGATATTTGTTATAGGATTTATTGGAACGCAATCACTTTATGAGGCTGTTATGGGTATCTTTAATAGTCTTGTATATGCTACAAAAGAACTAATGCCAACTATACTTATTATTTCGGTCATAACAGCTATGAGTAGTATTTTAATGGATTCTGGTATAAATAATGAGATAGTAGCTCCTTTTAAGGGGGTAATTAAGAATTACTGGATTGCTTATTGGGTTATTGGAATAACTATGATGATTATGTCTTGGTTCTTTTGGCCATCACCAGCAGTAGCACTTATAGGTGCTATATTTTTACCTATTGCTAAGAAAGCGGGACTTCCAGCCATTGGAGTAGCTATATCTATGAATTTGTTTGGACATGGTATTGCTTTATCAAGTGATTATATAATTCAAGCAGCTCCTAAAATTACTGCTGATGCAGCTGGAATACCTGTATCAAGTGTTATTTCAGCAAGTATTCCTCTTACAATAACAATGGGGATTGTTACTACAGTTTCTGCATTCTATTTTCTTAGAAAGGATATTAAATCAGGGGTAATATCTAATGAATATAATATAGATGATGAAAATAAGAATGATAAAAAAATGCTTATATCTTCTCAAAAATTAAGAAGATTATTAGCTTTGTTTATTGTAATATTATTTTCTATAGATATATTTATAATGTTTAAGGCAAACCTTCAAGGGGGAGATGCAACTGCTCTTATAGGTGGTACTGCAGTATTTATATTAAGCTTAATTTCTATAATAACTTATAAGGGAGAAGCTCTTGAAAAAATAACAAATGATCTTGTAAAAGGTCTACAGTTTGGTTTTAAAATCTTTGGTATTGTAATACCAGTTGCAGCATTTTTCTACTTAGGAGATTCAGCTTTTAATGAAGTATTTGGAGAAATACTTAATAAAACTTCTAACGGTATAGTAAATGATTTAGGTCTTGCTCTTGCAAATATAGTACCTCTAAACTCAACTGTTTCAGCAAGTACGCTTACTGTTGTAGGAGCCATTACAGGGTTGGATGGTTCAGGTTTTTCAGGAATATCATTAGTTGGATCTATTGCCAAAATATTCTCAACTGCTCTTGGTGGAGGAATAGCAACATTCACAGCTTTAGGACAAATATCAGGAATATGGGTTGGTGGAGGAACTTTAGTTCCTTGGGCTGTAATACCTGTAGCTGCTATATGTGGTGTTGATCCATTTGAACTTACTAAGAAAAATCTTAAACCTGTTATAATTGGATTGATTGTTACTACTATTGTAGCAATATTAATAATTTAAAAGTTAAATAAAAAAGAGTACTGTATTTATAAAGATAAAATTTTATAGAAAATAGAATATTATATTGGAAAAACCGAGAAGATAACTTCTTGGTTTTTAATTTTATAAGCTATAAGATTATAAAAAATATGAAATAATAAAAAGAATGGTATAATATATTTATGGATGTTTAGTTAATTATTTACAAAAGAAATATTGGTTTATATTTGAAAATATTAGAGTGACATACAATAGACCATATTATATTTATTTCTTTAATAATTAAAAATTAAATAACTTTAATAATATAAAATAATTAGATGATAGAAGGGTGATGAAAGTGAATAATATTATATTAGTGGCAGAAACAGGTTCAGATATTCCAAAAGATATTGCAGAAGAAATGGGGATTTTCCTTGTTCCAATGCATGTTACTATGGGAGATACTACTTTTGATGATGGAACTTTCCCAGTTGAAAAAATTTGTGAGTATTACAATAATACAAATAAAATACCAAAGACAAGTGGAAGTTCACCACAGGATTTTATAAAAGTCTTTGATGAAATTCATAGATTATATCCAGATAAACAGATATTACATTTGGCATATTCAGCAGTAACAACTTGTTCATATCAGAGTGCTTTGATAGCAGCAGAGGATAGAGATTATGTTACAAGTATTGATACTAAGCAGGTATCTGTTGGTCAAGGAGCCGTTGTAATTCAAGCAGCAAGATATTTAAAAGAAAATCCTAACGTTACTATGGAGGAATTAGTAAAGGAAGTAAAAAATATATGTAATAGTTGTAAGATGACTTTTATTCCTGATGAATTAGAGTATCTTAGAGCTGGAGGCCGTGTGAGTAATGCAGTCTTTATTGCAGGTAAGATACTAAGTATCCATCCTTCAATTGAAATAGAAAATGGATACTTAGTAGCTAAGAAAAAGTATAGAGGAAAAATGGAGAAAATAGTTCCAAAACTAATAGAAGAATATAGCTATATAAAAAATTTAGATAAAAAAGAAGTATATATGCTGTGGTCTATAGGATTATCAGAAACAGTTAAGAAAGCAGCTGAAGATAAAGCAAAGGAAATAGGATTTAAAATTATTAGATGGATGCAAACAGGAAATGTAATTACTACTCATGGAGGACCAGGTTCCTTTGGAATTGTAGGATTTTCTAAGTAATTTTATATACGGGTATATTAGTTGGAGGTTATGTATAAGATATGAAAAAAATTAGTTTAATTTTCTGTTTTCTTTTATTAAGTTTTTCTTTGGTTTCATGTAATAAAGATAAGATTTCAAATGATATTTCAATTGAAATAAGTCAATCTAGCAAATTTTCTAAAGATGAAATAGAAGAAGCTATTCAATGTGTAAAAGATAATTTTAGTTTTCCAGGAGCTACTTTAACAACAGTGTGGTATGATGAAAAAAAGTCTAATTATCTAATTGAAGAATACTTAGAAAATGGAAATGGGTCAATAAATGGAGTTAAAGTAGAAAATTTAATTATAATATTATCAAACTTTGATGTTGATGGATCTGGAGACAATCCTGTATTAACTCCCAATACAACATATTCAAATTATAAATGGATATTAATAAGAAATGATAAAAATAGTGATTGGGAAATTGATGACTTTGGATATTAATAGGTACCTAATATCATATTAAAAAAAGCTGATAACCTTCATTAGTAATGAGATTATCAGCTTTTGTTATATTATTAAGTCAGTAGTTAAAATATAATAATTTGTAATGAGTTTTATATATGATTAATAATTAAACTATTATATGTTTATTTTTTTACATACATTCCACCAGGAGTTTCAGATAAATTAACTATAATATTTTTCTTTTGAGTATAAGCTTCTAAGATAGTCTTATGAGTTTCTCTGCCTATTCCTGATTCTTTATATCCACCAAAGGTTGCACCAGCAGGGAAAGAATTATAAGTGTTTACCCATACACGGCCTGTCCTTATTCCTCTTGCAACTCTAACAGCACGATTTATATCACGAGTAAATACTCCGCCACCTAAACCATAGTCACTATCATTGGCCATAGCAATAACTTCTTCTTCGGTCTTAAATTCAATAACAACACCTACTGGTCCAAAGATTTCTTCTCTAGCAACTCTCATATCATTAGTAACATCTGTCAATAATGTAGGTTTCATAAAGTATCCATTTTTAGCATCACCTTCAATAAATCTTTCTCCACCAGTAGCTACTTTAGCACCTTCTTGTTTACCTATTTCTATATAGCTTAGAATTTTATTAAGTTGAGCTTCACTAACTTGTGCACCCATTTGAGTATTAATATCTAATGGATTACCAACCTTAACTTTTTCAAAAGCTTCTATGGCTTTTTCAATAAATTCATCATAGAAATCTTCTTGTACAAATATTCTAGATCCTGCAGAACAAACTTGTCCTTGATTAAATAAAATTCCTAGTTGAATACCTTCAAGAGCAATATCCATATTTGCATCACTAAAGAATATGTTGGCTGACTTTCCACCAAGCTCTAAAGTAGCAGGAATAATACGTTCTGCTGCAGAAATTCCAATTTGTCTACCTACTTCTGTAGAACCAGTAAAGGCTAATTTATCAATACCTTTATGATGTTGGAGATATTCACCACTTTTTGAACCTCTACCAGTAATTACATTAATTACTCCCTTAGGAATAACATCTTGTATTAATCTCATAAGTTCTAATACACTTAATGAAGTAGTACTTGATGGTTTGAATACTGAAACATCTCCTGCAGCTAATAATGGAGCTAGTTTCCAAGCTGCCATTAAGAAAGGGAAGTTCCAAGGTACAATTTGTCCAACAACACCAAGAGGCTCTCTTAATATTATATTTAATGTATTTTCATCAAGAATTGTTGCAGTACCCTCATCTGCACGAATAACTCCAGCAAAATATCTGAAATGATCTGCTGCCAATGGAATATCGGCACCTGTTGTTTCTCTAATAGGTTTTCCATTGTCCATAGCTTCGATAGTAGCTAAATATTCTTTATTTTCATCAATTATATCAGCAATTTTATTTAATATAGTTGCTCTTTCTATTGGAGTAGTCTTACTCCATGAAGTAAAAGCATTTCTTGCAGCATCTACTGCAGCATTTACATCCTCTTCTGTAGCATCTGCTATTTCGGCTAAAAGTTCCCCAGTAGCTGGATTGTAAGTTTTAAGAGTTACATTATCAGAAGAATCTTTCCATTCTCCATTAATAAATAATTTATATTTTTCTTGTAAATTAACCTTCATATAATCACCATTCCTTTTATATACATTTTAGTTATAATTTAATTGTAACACTATGAATTTAAAGTTCAATTTAAATAATTATTTAACAAATGTCTATATAAGAATTTATATAGACAAATGATTCTTACGATTTATTATTATGATTTTTAAAAAGCTAAATATCCATAATGATACAAATATGATAAAATATTAATTATTATATAATAAAAATGGTGGTGAATTTATTGAAGCAAGGTTTATATGAGCAAGTAATTAATAGTGAAATACAAGAACAACTTAAAGCTTTAGAGCATGAAAAATTTATTATAGATAAAAGTAAAATAGATAATGAAGAGGCAAAGGCAATTCTTTCTCAATACATAGCTCAAGTAATTAGAAAATCTTTAAATTATATAAGAGATAAGGAAAAGGAAGATAGTGATAAGCTATTAAAGCAAATAGAGGCTTGTAATGATATTATTAACAGATTAAGTGAAGTGTCTAATGAGGATGATATTAAAAGGTATGAAATAGATAAGAATGGTGAAATTCTTAATGCTTTATATAGTAAGGTTAATAATAAGAAGGCTTTAAAGAAGGAGAGTATAGTAAGACCTGTAACTCCTTTATCTCAAAGCTCTTTGTTTACAGGTACTTCCTTAGAGCCTAATATGCTTGGTGAATTAAATAAGGAAATAATAACTTCTGATTCTATTGATTTATTAGTTTCTTTTGTAAAGTGGAGTGGTCTTAGATGTATAATTGATAGTCTTAGAGAAGCTACCATGTCTGGAAAGAAATTAAGGATAATTACAACTTCTTATATGGGAGCTACTGATGTAAAAGCGATATATGAATTAAGTAAGTTACCTAATACAAAAATTAAGATATCTTATGATACAGAAAGAACTAGACTTCATGCAAAGGCTTATATGTTTAAAAGAGATACAGGCTTTACTACTGCATATATTGGTTCTTCGAATCTTTCTAATGCTGCTTTAACTTCTGGACTCGAATGGAATATAAAAATAACTGAACAGGATTCCTTTGATATTATAAAGAAGTTTGAAGCTACCTTTGAAAGCTATTGGAATGACGGTGAATTTGTTGCTTATTTAGGAACTGATGAAGATAGAAACATATTAAAGAGATCTTTAAATAAGGAAAAGAAAATTGATGACGAAGAATTAAATTTTTCTTTTGATATAAGACCTTATGCTTATCAAAAGGAAATATTAGATAAGTTAAGGGTTGAAAGAGAAATATTTAATAAAAATAAAAATCTTGTTATTGCAGCAACTGGAGTAGGTAAAACAGTAATTTCAGCTTTTGATTATAAAAATTTTTGTAGAGAAAATAAGGGGAAAATAAATAAATTGTTGTTTGTTGTTCATAGAGAAGAAATTCTTAGACAAGCAAGAGATACTTTTAGAGCAATTCTTAAAGATAATAACTTTGGAGATTTAATGGTAGGCGGAAATATTCCACATAGTTTAGAGCATTTATTTGTTTCTATTCAAAGTTTAAATAGTAAGGATTTATGTGAAATAACTACAGAGGATTACTATGATTTTATTATAGTAGATGAATTTCACCATGCAGCAGCTCCTTCTTATCAAAGATTATTAAGTTATTATAAGCCAAAGGTTTTATTAGGATTAACAGCAACTCCAGAAAGAGGGGATAATAAGGATATATTTAAATATTTTGAAGATAGAATTTCAGGAGAAATAAGGCTACCAGAGGCTATTGACAGAAAGCTTTTAAGTCCTTTTCAGTATTTTGCTGTATCTGATTCAGTAGATCTATCAAAGATAAAATGGCAAAGAAAAGGATATAATATAAGCGATTTAGATAAAGTTTATACAAATAATGATATAAGAGTAAATGAAATAATAAATGCTTTAAATAAATATGTAACTGATATTAATGAGGTTATAGGTTTAGGTTTTTGTGTAAGTAAAGAGCATGCAAAATTTATGGCTAAAAGATTTAATGAATTTGGAATTAAATCTATAGCATTAACGGATGAAAGTGGAAAAGATGAAAGAAGAGAAGCTAAGAGTAAATTAGTAAATAAAGAAATTAAATTTATTTTTGTTGTAGATTTATATAATGAAGGTGTAGATATACCAGAAATAAATACAATACTATTTTTAAGGCCGACAGAAAGTTTAACAGTATTTTTGCAACAGCTTGGAAGAGGCTTAAGACTTCATGAAGATAAAGAATGCTTAACTGTTTTAGATTTCGTTGGGCAAGCTCATAAAAATTATGATTTTGAAGAAAAGTTTAGAGCTTTAATTGGAAGAAGTAATAAATCAGTAAAAGAATATATTGAAGGTGGATTTCTAACTTTACCAAAAGGTTGTTATATTCATTTAGAAAAGGAAGCTAAAGAATATATTTTAAGAAACATAAAATCATCAGCCAATACTAAGATAAATTTAATTAATAAGATTAGAGCATTTAAAATAGATACTGATTTAGAATTAACCTTAGAAAACTTTTTAGATTATCATAACTTATCCTTAGTAGATTTTTATGGAAAGTCTAGAGATAGAAGCTTTTCTAGATTATGTGTATTAGCAGGAGAAAAAGAAGATTTTAATGATAGTAATGAAGAAGAAATAACAAAGAAGTTAAGTAATTTATTAATAATAAATTCAAGAAGATTTATAGAATTTATTATTAATTTAATAAAGAATGATAATATTAATAATGTTGAATTTAATAAAGAAGAAAGTTTAATGCTTAATATGATGTATTATATTTTCTATAACGATTCACCTAAAAAGATAGGTTTATCTTCATTAAAAGAAGGTATTAATAAATTACTTAGCAATAAAATTATGATGAAGGAAGCTTGTGATATATTAAGTTATAATTATAAGCATTTAGAATTTGTAGATAAAAAAGTAGAGTTAGGATTTGAATGTCCTTTAGATTTACATTGTGATTATTCAACGGATGTAATAATGGCTGCCTTTGATTATTATAATGAAGAGAAAAAGCCTGCATTTAGAGAAGGTGTTAAGTACTTTGAAAATAAAAAAATAGATATATTCTTTATTACACTAAATAAAAGTGATAAAGATTTTTCACCTTCAACATTATATGAAGATTATGCGATAAATGAAAAATTATTTCATTGGCAAAGTCAATCAAAAACTTCAGTTGAAAGTGTAACAGGACAAAGATATATTAATCACTTAAAAACAGGAAATAAAATAGCTTTATTTGTTAGAGAATATAAAACTAAAGATGGTTTAACATCACCTTTCACTTATTTAGGGACTTGTGAATATAGAAGTCATACTGGAAATAAACCAATTAGCTTTATATGGGAGCTACATGAAGAGATCCCAGCTAAAATGATAAATAAAGCAAATAAATCAATAGTTATATAATTAAGAGTAAAAAGTCACATAATTGTGGCTTTTTTTATTTAAACAGAGAGATAATGATTTTTCTATTTCCTTCATTATTGGAACTCAATATAGATGAAATAAATGTGTTCTTAGAGAAATATCTGTATTTATAATATAAGAAATAAAAATCAGTAGCACTATAAAATTTTATGAACAATATATATTATGAAAACTTGTAAGAATGGGGAAATACAATGAAAGTAAAGATATTTAAAGGTACAAATATAGGAAGATTAGAATGTGAAATTAATGAGTTTATCAAAGATAAAATTATTATAAAAATAAGTCATGAGATAGTAACTTCTAGGCTATATGATAGGTGTATAAGTATTTTGGTATTTATAATTTTATACGATGAATACAATCATTGTGGATATTTAGACCTTGATTCGATATGGGATTTGAAAAATAACAAAACTAATTAAATAAAAAAATGGAGGGCAAAAGATGAAAATTGTTATACTTGCTGGAGGAAAAGGAATTAGAATGAGTCAGTTAACAATGAATATACCTAAGCCTTTATGTGAGGTTGGGAATATGCCAATAGTATGGCACATAATGAAAATATATAGTCATTATGGGTTTAATGATTTTATGTTTTTGTTAGGATATAAGGGAGAAAAAATAAAAGAATATTTTATAGATTATTCATGGAAGACTAGAAGTTTTCTTTTAGATATGAAAAATGGGGATATTAATATATATTCTGAACCAGAACCATGGAGGATAAATTTTATTGATACAGGTATTGAAACGATGACAGGTGGAAGATTAAAGAGAGCTCAAAAGTATATTGGAAATGAAACATTTATGTTAACTTATGGAGATGGATTAGCAGACATAAATATAGATGAATTATTAAAATTTCATAAAGAACAAGGAAAAATAGCCACAGTTACAGGGATATATAAGAAAAGTCAATATGGGATTTTAACTATAGAAGATGGATTAGCTAAATCTTTTGATGAAAAGAAGAGTACTGATGGAATAATAAATGGTGGATTTTTTGTTTTTGAGCCGGAAATATTTGATTATTTGGAAAATGATACAACATGCGTTTTAGAACAAAATCCATTAAAAAAATTAGTTAAAGATAATGAATTAGCGGTATATATTCATAATGGTTTTTGGACTGCTATGGACACTTTAAATGATATAAATAATGTAAATAAAATTTGGAACGAAGGAAGAGGAGATTGGAAAATATGGTAAATAAGTTTTGGAATAATAAAAATGTTTTTGTAACTGGTGGTACTGGATTTTTAGGAAGTTATTTAGTTAAAAAATTAGTAAACTATGGGGCTAATGTAACTATCTTATTAAGAGATTATATACCACAATCTAATATATATATTGGAGAAGAATATAAAAAGGTTAATGTTGTACACGGTATGTTAGAAGATTATTTATTAATAGAAAGAACACTTGGAGAATATGAGATAGATACAGTATTTCATTTAGCAGCCCAAGCTATTGTTGGAGTTGCAAATAGAAACCCATTAGGAACTTTTAAATCTAATATAGAAGGAACTTGGAATATACTTGAGGCAGCAAGAAAAAGTCCATTAATTAAACAAGTAATAGTAGCATCTAGTGATAAAGCTTATGGAGATCAAGAAAAACTTCCATATGATGAAAATATGCCACTTCAAGGAAAGCACCCCTATGATGTTTCAAAAAGTTGTGCAGATTTAATTGCTCAAACTTATTACGAGACTTATAATCTACCAGTATGTATTACAAGATGTGGAAATCTTTACGGTGGTGGGGATTTAAATTTCAATAGAATTATTCCACAAAGTATTCAATCTATATTAAATAAGGAATCTCCTGTAATAAGAAGTGACGGAAGTTTTATTCGTGATTATTTTTATATAGAGGATGCAGTAGACGCATATATTAATTTAGCCGAAAAAGTTGTAGAGCTTAATTTAGGGGGACAAGCTTTTAATTTTAGTAATGAAATACAATTAACAGTTTTAGAACTAGTGAATAAAATCTTGAAGATTATGGGCAGTGATATAAAACCTATAATATTAAATCAAGGAAGTAATGAAATAATACACCAATATTTATCAGCAAAGAAAGCAAGAACTGTATTAGGATGGAGTCCAAATTATACAATAGATGAGGGGCTAAGTAAAACTATAGAATGGTATGAGGCTTTTCTTAAAAAGGAGAGATAAAGAATGCAAGAAAGTGTTTTTTGTATGGTTGTATCAAGAACTAGATTAATTCAGGCAATTGCATGTTTTTTATCTTTGTATAAAACAATGGATAATTTTAAAGTATATATACTTTGTGTAGATGAAAAATGCTATGAATTTCTTAAGAAAATAAATTTTGATAAAATAGTGTTAGTAACAATTTCTGAATTAAATAGAGAAGATTTGTTAGAAATCAAAGCTTCAAGAAAATTAAATCAATATTGTTGGACATTAAAACCTGCCTTTATAAAGTATGTCCTTACTTTAGAGGAATCCATTAAAAGGGTAACTTATATAGATTCAGATTTATTTTTTTATAAAAATCCTAATGTAATATTTGAAAATCAACCATATGCTTCTGTATTGCTGTCTAGTGGAGAAGTATTTTTGCCTATGTATTCGAAAGAGGTTAATAATACTGTTCAATCTCTCACTGGGAATTTTAACTCGGGATTTATTAGCTTTAAAAAAGATATCGACGGACTAGCATGTGTTAATTGGTGGGATAAAATGTGTATAGAAAGTTGTACTTCAAATCCTGAAGATAATAAATTTGGGGATCAAAAATATCTTGATGATATGCCATTCCTATTTAATAATATTTACGAAATAACAACTCAAGGGGTAAATATTGGGCATTGGAATTGTTTAAAGTATAAGTTTACAGTTTTAAATGAGAATATATTGGTAAATAACAACAAATTAATATTTTATCACTTTAGCGGTTTTAGAATAGTTAGTAAAAATGATATTAGGCAGGTTCATGAACAAGACAGGGGAAATATGCCATTTATTTATCAGATATATAGAAGAGCTTTACGAAAAATTATTGATGATGTTGAAAAGATAGATCCAGAATTTAAGGAATATATTACTGTAGCTGCTATTGATGATAATTAGAAAAGATTAAAAGGGGAAGAGACGAAATGAAAGCAAGTGTTATAATACCAGCATATAATTCTAAAGAACGATTATACTACAATCTTATATCCTTAAATAATCAAGATTGTGACTTCAATATTTTTGAAGTTATTGTAGTCGATAATGGATCTAATGATAATACAATAAAGTTGTTAGAAAATTTTAAAGCTAAATTTGACTTTAAATTTGTTAGACTTGAAGAGAATAGAGGAATAGCTCGTGGAAGAAATGAAGGAATAAGAAGAGCAGTTGGTGATATTCTAATATTTCATGATAGTGATATGATAGCAAGTAGAGATTTTATAACTAGGCATTTAAAAAATCATGAAGAAAAAAATATAGTTGTATGCGGAATTCTGTGGAAAAGGATTTTTACTTTTTATTACAAAGAATTAAAATTAAGCATTGAGAATTATTTAGATAAAACAGTGAGTAAGCTAGATGAAAATTTTAATATGATAGATAAATACCCGTTAATAGATGTTGAATCAATAATAGATGGAAGCTATTTAAATAAATCTTTTGACTTAGATGCAGATTTTATACGAGGGCTAAAAGAGATATTGAGAAATCACAATGATGAATTAAAAGACTATCTTCTGCCCTGGAGATTTTTTTTAACTAATAATGCTTCTGTAGAAAGAAACAGAGTTATAGAAGTAGGAATGTTTGATGAAAATATAGTTGGATATGGATTTGAAGACTATGACTTAGGAATAAGGCTATATAAATCTGGGAGCAAATTTATATTTGATAAAAATATAGTAAGCGTTCATCAAGAACATCCTACCAATAATACTATATTTGAAACACGTGAAAATATAAATTATATATGTAAAAAATACAATAATAATTATTTTTTAGATGTAATATTAGTTTGTACGGTTGGAATAACATCAATTAATGATTATGATTTTCATCAATTAACTAAAGATATAAATAATATGATAGCTGTAAGCTATTTCAGGCCTCTTTTAGATATATTTTTAGAATTACTTCAGACATGTAGACGACGATACGTTATAGAAGGTGTCACAGATATAAATAAAGTTATGCCAACTATAGATATAGATGTAAACAAATTAATTATGGAAGTTAAAATTTTAAGAGATATATTTGGAATCAAATACTTTACAGAAGCTATGTTAGCCTTAATAAAAGACATTTATAATGTTTATTATTAAATTCTAAAATGTACTGAAGAGGAGGAGAGTTATGAGCAAATATCATTTATCAATGATTTTATCAGAATCAAATTTATTTAAATTAATACCAATGTATGTTTCTTTAGAAAAATATTGTAGTGATTTTAAGTTATTCATTCTATGTATGGATGAGTTTGTTTACCATATATTAAATAAAATAGCTTTTAAAAATATTATTTTAGTACAAATTAATGATATAGAGGAAAATAATTATGACTTAGAAGTAGCTAAGTCTAATAGAATATTCCATGAATATTGCTGGACGCTAAAGCCTATTTTTTTATATTATGTTGTTAATAAATATAACAATGCAGAATATTATGCACATGTAGATGCAGATTTATTCTTTTTTTCTGAATTAGATTATATTTTCAATGAGAATCCTAATGCATCAATTTTTCTTATAGATCATAGAAATTCAGAAGAGTTTAAGCACTATTATGAATTAAGCGGATTATATAATACAGGGTTTGTGGGATTTAAAAATAATAATGAAGCAAAAGCAGCAGTAAAACTTTGGGGAGATAGGTGCTTGAAAAAATGTACTATTGAATATGATATAGTTAATAAAACCTTTGGAGATCAAAGATATGTAGAAGATTGGCCTGATATATTTGAAAATGTTCATATAGTAAATTCTATTGGCGCAAATGCTGCATTGTGGAATATTAAAAATTATAAAATTTCAAAAAAGAATAATGTTGTTTATTTAGATGATTCACCTCTAATATTTTACCATTTCTCTGGTCTAATGTTATTAGGATCAAGAGAATTTAACTTATGTCCTTATTATCATATAGAGGATGAAAATATAATAAATTATATATATGATCCTTATGTTAGATGGCTAGCGAAATCAATAGAAAATATAAATAAAGAATTTCCATGGTTTAATGCAGGATTTATCGATAAGAAAAATATTGTAAATTTGAATAACTATAAAATATGATTATCCTAATTTTCATGAAAATGAATTGTTTTACTTGTGAAATATGTGGTGGAAAATTAAAATTGAATGCATATAATGATGATAAATAGGTTTAGTTATATGAATTATCAAAAGAAAATTAGGTGCTGGTATATGTTGGAATAGTTGGGAATTTAGTAAGGAGTAAGTAGGTAATTTTTTTGTTTACTTACTCCTTAAATAAGTTTTAGTATTATTTGTAATTTTTCTAGATTAAGGTTATAATTATAAAAAATGAATATGTAAGGTAATAGGTTTTTAAAGTTTTAATTTTAAATTTTAGAATTAAAAGGGAAAGTGGTTAGAATCCACTACAGCCCCCGCTACTGTAATAGCTGACAAATCTCTAAATTAAAGCCACTGATTTGAAGTAATGAAAATTGGGAAGGTAGAGAGGCGGATGAAGCTTAAGTCAGGAGACCTGCCTATTATTAAACCATGCTTCGGAGGGAGGCTTAGGAGATATTTGAAAATATGAATGCTTTTATTAGTTATTTTATTATTTCTAATAAGGCTTTTTGATGTGCAAAAATTTTCTAGCGTCCTTAAAAAGGGCGCTTTTTATTTTTAATAAAAAATATTTAGGGATAGGGAGATGTAAATGAAAAAAGCTATAATAGTTGCTAGTTTTGGGACTAGCTATGAAAATGCATTAAAAAATTCAATTGAGGTTATAGAAAAGGAGATAGAGGAACGTTTTAAAGAATATGATATCTTTAGAGCTTTTACTTCACATATAATCATTAAAAAGTTAAGGGGAACTAAGAATATTAATGTATTAACACCGGAAGAAACTTTAGAAAAGCTTTATATAGATGGATATGATGAAGTTATAATTCAGCCATTGCATATAATTCCAGGGGAGGAATATGATTATATAAAAAATGTAATGGAAGAGTATGAAGAAAAGTTTTCTTGTATAAAGATTGGAAGACCTATTTTTTATTATCAAGGTGTTGAGGGAGTTCCAGATGATTATAGTTTATTTATTGAATCTATAGATAAGGTATTAAAAGAAAATGAAAATGTAGTTTTATTTGGACATGGAACAGCACATCCAGCAACATCAGTTTATGGATGTATACAATCTGTTTTACAAGATGAAGGTTACGAAAATGTTTTTGTAGGTACAGTAGAGGGATATCCAAGTTTAGATAATGTTTTAAATAGATTAAAGAGAAAAAATATAAAAGAAGTATTATTAATGCCATTAATGGTTGTAGCAGGTGATCATGTTTTAAATGATATGGCATCAGAGGAAGAAGATTCTTGGAAAACTATATTAGAAGCTGAGGGAATCAAGGTTAATTTATTTATGAAGGGACTTGGGGAAGTTAAGGAATTTAGAAATTTATATATAGATAGAATAGAAGATGTAATAAATGATAGATATAAAAATATAGGAAGTACTAAGAAAGGAATTAAGAATGAAGACACTAATAATTTCGTCAAATTGTAGTGGTGGAGGAAAGACTACATTTACATTAGGCTTAATGAATGTATTAAAAAATAGAGGATATGAAGTTCAAGGATTTAAGTCTGGACCAGATTATATAGACACAGCATTTCACACAGATATAACTGGCAAAGCTTCAAGAAATTTAGACATTTTCTTAATGGGTGAAGAAGGTGTTAAAGCATCTTTTAGTAGAGGAAAAGGTGATTTAGCAATAGTTGAGGGAGCTATGGGATTATATGATGGAAAAGGAATGACAGATGAGTATTCTACTTATTCAGTTTCAAAGGTGCTTGATAATGCACCAATAGTATTAGTAATAACACCTAAGGCTCAAAGTTTAACTATATGTGCAGAAATAAATGGGCTTAAAGATTTTAGAGATGCCAATATAGTAGGAATTGTTTTAAATAATATTAGTGAGAGTTATTATAATTTATTAAAAAAAATAATAGAAGAACATTGTAAGATAAAGGTTTTTGGTTATATACCTAGAAATGAAAAGCTTAAATTAGAAAGTAGACATTTAGGGTTAGTACAAAGTGTAGAAGTTTCTAATATAAAAGAAAAGATAGATTTATGTTCAGAGCTTATAGAAAAATATGTGGATGTTGATTTACTAATTTCAAGCTTTAAAGATATAAAAAAGAGCGAGGATAGCTTCCACTTAAAACCAATAAATAAGAAAATAGCTGTTGCTTATGATGAAGCTTTTAGATTTTATTATAAAGAAAATCTAGAATTATTAGAGGAAATAGGAGAAGTTATATATTTCAGTCCTTTAAGAGATAAAGAACTTCCAAAGAATATAGACTTCTTATATTTAGGAGGAGGCTATCCAGAGATATTTAAAGATAAGCTTAGTGAAAATAAATCTATGTTAAAAAGTATAAAGGATGCTTTAGATAATGGATTAAATTGTTATGCAGAATGTGGTGGTCTTATGTACTTAATGGGGAATATAGATGGTCAAAATTTAGTGGGATTTTTTAATGGAAATAGTGAAATGACAAAAACTTTAAATAGGTTTGGATATGCAACTATAAATGTTCATAATATAAAAATCAATTGTCATGAATTCCATAAATCAAAAGTTAATACTAATGAAAAAGCTATTTATGATATTGAGAAAGTAGGGTTAACTGAGGAAAAAATAAGTTGGAATTGTGGGTATAAAAAGAATAATACTTTAGCTGGATATCCCCATGTTCACTTCTTTGGAAATTTAGAATTCTTAAAATATATTTTAAATTGGAAAGAGGAAAAATAATGAGTTATGTAAAGAATCCTATGGATATAGAAAATAAGAGCTTTGAGATAATAGAAAAAGAAATGAAAAATCATAATTATAGTATAGATGAACTTAAAATAATAAAAAGGGTTATACATACTACAGCAGATTTTGAATATGAAGAGCTTATAGAAATGA
Organism: Clostridium gallinarum; assembly: GCF_014836325.1. Taxonomy (GTDB): domain Bacteria; phylum Bacillota; class Clostridia; order Clostridiales; family Clostridiaceae; genus Clostridium; species Clostridium gallinarum. The sequence goes on along the minus strand of NZ_JACSQZ010000028.1, from coordinate 20,281 downwards.
GTGACAATTTTATAGAAGTTGGGAAGAGGATATTAAAGAATAAGCCTACCATATATACAGATACTAATATGGCTCTTTCTGGAATAAATAAAATAGCTTTAAGGAAATTAGAGGCAGAAGCTATTTGTTATGTAAATTTAGAAGAAGTTCATAAAGAAGCAAAGGAAAAAAATATAACTAGATCTATGGCAGCAGTAGAAAAAGCTGTTAAAGATAATGTGGATATATTTGTATTTGGAAATGCTCCAACTGCTTTATTTAAATTAAAGGAACTTATAAAAGAGAAAAAAGTTAGTCCAAAATTAATAGTAGCAGTTCCAGTAGGATTTGTAGGAGCTAGTGAAAGTAAGGAAAATATGAAAGATTTAAATATTCCATACATTACAGTAAGAGGAAGAAAAGGTGGTAGCACAGTAGCTGCATCAATAATTAATGCCCTTATGTATATGTGTGTTGAAAGGTAGAAAGTATGTTAGATCTTTACGTTGAAAGTGGAGGAAAAAAGTTAAGATGTGGCTATACAACTGGCTCAACAGCAACAGCAGCAGCTAAAGCAGCAGCATATATGCTATTTAATAATGTTGATTTAGATTATATAGAAATTGATACTCCAAAAGGAATTGAATTAAATATAAAAGTAAATTCCATAGAAAGAGGAGAAAATTATGTTAAAGCATCTGTTATTAAAGATGCTGGTGATGATATAGATGCAACGGAGGGAATAGAGATATTTGCTAAAGCAGAAATATCAAAAGAAAAATTTGAATTAACAGGTGGAATTGGAGTTGGAATTGTTACTAAAGAAGGACTAGCAATAAAGCCTGGTGAATATGCTATAAATCCAGTTCCAAGAAAAATGATAAAAAAAGAAGTGTTATCTGTTACTCCAGAAAATTTAGGAGTTAAAATTTCAATATCTATACCAGAAGGAGTGAAAATTGCTGAAAAGACTTTTAATCCTAGACTTGGAATAGAAGGGGGCATTTCTATTATAGGAACTACTGGAATAGTTTATCCAATGTCAGAAGAATCTCTTAGAGAATCTATAAAAATAGAAATTGCTCAAAAATCTATAAATAATAAAAGACTAGTAATAACCTTTGGAAATATGGGAGAAAGATGTGCAAAATCTTTAGGATTTAAAGAAGAAGAGATAGTTATAGCTTCTAATTTTATAGGTTTTGCCATAGAAAGTTGTATTTTGGCAAAGGTTAAAGAAATAGTTTTAGTGGGGCATATAGGAAAGATTAGTAAAGTAGCCTATGGATGTTTTAATACACATAGTAGGGTAAATGATGTAAGGCTTGAAGTTATTGCTTTAGAACTTGCTTTATTAGGTTATGATATAGAGTTTGTTAAAAATGTTTTAAACCAAAAAACTTCTGAGGGAGCTGTTGAATTTTTAGGAGAAGGATATGAAGAACTATATAGAATTATAGGAAGAAAGATAGTAGAAAGAATGAAAATATATTCTTATAGTGAGCTAAAGTGTGATGCTGTAATGTATTACGGATTTAAAAATTGTAAGATTTTATATAATTCTTTGGAGGATAATTAAATGATTTATATTGTTGGCTTAGGGCCAGGGAATAGAGATTATATGACAAAGAAAGCCTTAGATACATTAGAAAAAAGTGATATTATAGTAGGCTTTAATAGAGCAATAGATTCTTTAGACTTTATAGAAAAAAGAAAGATAAAAGTTAAAAAGATAAGTGAAATTTTAAATATAATAAATGATTTAAAAAATAAAAAAATAATATCAATTATAGCCTCAGGAGATCCTTGTTTCTTTGGTATAGCTGAATATATAAGCAAAAATATAGATGACAAAATAGAAGTTATAGCAGGAATAAGTTCTTTTCAATATTTAATGACTAAAATTAATAAATCTTGGAGCAGAGCATATACTGGAAGTTTACATGGAAGAGAAGAAGAATTTATAAAAAAAGTTAAGGAAAATATTATTAGCATATGGCTTTGTGATAGTAAAAATTCACCTCAAAAGTTATGTGAAAATCTTATTAAAGAAAAAGTAAATTGTAATGTAATAATAGGTGAAAATTTATCTTATGAAAATGAGATTATATTAGAAGGAAAACCTTATGAATTTATAAATAAATCTTTTTCAGATTTATCAGTAATTATAGTGGAAAGAGGGGATAAAGATGAGATTAATTAAAGATGAAGAATTTATCAGAGGAAAAGCTCCTATGACTAAAGAAGATATAAGAGCATTATCTATTTGGAAAATGAATTTAAGTGATAAATCTAATGTTTTAGATATAGGCTCGGGTACAGGAACTATAACAGTACAATCTGCAATGATAGCTAAAGATGGGAAAGTTTATTCTATAGAAAGAGATGAAGAGGCTTATAATACTTCTATTAAAAATATTCAAAAGTTTAAAGCTAACAATGTTTTATTAGAAAAGGGAGAAGCTAAAGATATTTTAGATAAGTACATAGAAGATAAATTAAGCTTTGATTCAATATTCATAGGGGGTTCTGGTGGTGACTTAGAGCTTTTAATTGAAAAAAGTGATTTGTTATTAAAAAATCAAGGAACTTTAGTTATGAATTTTATAACATTAAATAATGCTTATAAAGGTATTGAAAAGGTAAAAAGTTTAAAGTATGAAACAGAAATAACAGCAGTAAACATAAGTAAAAGTAAAGAAAATAGTTATATGATGATAGCTAATAATCCAATTTATATAATTAGTTGCTATAAGGGAGAGGTTTAAAATATGTCAATTTTATATGGAATAGGTGTAGGGCCAGGAGATAAAGAACTAGTTACAGTTAAAGCTGTTAAAGCTATTAAAAATAGTGATGTTATAGTTGCACCAAGTGCTATGGAAAATGGAGAAAGTATAGCATTAGAAACTGTTAGAGAATATATAGAGGATAAAACGGAAGTTGTAATTAAGCATTTTCCTATGGGGAAAAAGGATAAAGAAATTAAGGTTAAAGAAGCTTATGATTTTATAGAAGAAAAGTTAAAAGAAGGCAAGGTTGTATCTTTCTTAACTATTGGAGATCCCTTTGTATATAGTACATATATTCATTTATTAACTCATATGAAAGAAAGAAATTTTAAAGTTGAAACTATAGCAGGGATAACTTCTTTCTGTGCAGCTGCAAGTATTGTAGAGAGAACCTTAGTAATAGGTGAAAATAGATTAGTTATATTACCAGCAACTAAAGTAAATGAAATAACTGATGAAAAATATGTAGTTATTATGAAAGTGTACAAGCATGAAAAAGAAGTAATAGATGCTTTGGAAGAAAAAGGATTTACTGATTATGTATATGTAAGTAGAGCAGGAAGAGATGGGGAGTTAATTTTAACAGATAAAGAGAAAATAATAAATGCAAGAGATTATATGTCTTTAATTTTAGCAAGTAAAGAATAGAGGGGATAAATATGGTTTATTTTATAGGAGCAGGTCCAGGGGATGTTGATTTAATTACAGTTAAGGGGAGAAATATATTAGAAAAAGCAGATATTGTTATATATGCAGGTTCATTAGTTGATAAAGAACATATGGATTTTTGTAAAAAAGAAGTTGAAATATATAATTCAGCAACTATGACTTTAGATGAAGTTATTGAAGTAATTAAAAATAATAGAGACAAATCTATAGTTAGACTTCATACAGGAGATCCATCTATATATGGTGCTATTAAAGAGCAGATGGATGAATTAGATAAGTTAGAAATAAAATATGAAGTTGTTCCAGGAGTAAGTTCATTTGTAGCAGCAGCTGCATCAATAAAAAAGGAATTTACTTTGCCATCAGTAAGTCAAACTGTAATATTAACGAGGGTTGAAGGAAGAACTAAAGTTCCAGAAGGCGAAGATTTAGAAAATTTAGCGAAGATAGGGGCTTCTATGGCTATATTTTTATCTATTTCAATGATAGATAAAGTTGTCGATAAATTAAGAAGAGGGTATGGAAAAAATGTACCTATAGCTATAGTATCTAGAGCAACTTGGGAAGATGAGAAGATATTAATAGGCACTTTAGATGATATTTCAGAAAAGGTAAAAGCAGAAGGAATTAATAAATGTGCACAAATATTAGTTGGTGATTTTATTAATTGTGATTATGAAAAGAGTCTTTTATATGATAAAAGCTTTACTCATATGTATAGAAAAGGAATTGAGTAATATGCTTGCAGTTATTAGTGTTACTGAACTTGGTGATGAAATAGGAAAAAAAATTAATAATGAGTTTGGAGGAAAAGCTTACTATAAATCTAAAATAAATAATTTTAATTTAGATAAAGTAGTAAATGAAGCTTTTAAAGAAGGTGATTCAATAATATTTATAAGTTCTACTGGAATAGCAGTAAGAGCAATTTCAAAGTATTTAAAATCAAAGGATGTAGACCCAGCAGTAGTAGTTGTGGATGTATGCAATAAATTTACCATAAGTTTAGTTTCAGGACATTTAGGGGGAGCTAATGAACTAACTTTAAAAGTTTCAAAGTTATTAAATAATACTACTGTTATAACAACAGCAACAGATAATTTAAATAAGAAAGCTCCAGATATAATAGCCAAAGAAAATAATTTAATAATAGAAAGGTTAGATAAAGCTAAAGATATTGCAGCTAGATTAGTTAATGGCAAAAGTATTTATTTTAAGGATGATTTAAATAAAATTAAATGTCCAAAGGGATATATAAAGAGTGATGAAATTAAAGAAAATATGCTTTGGATTACAGATAGATTAAATTCTCATAAAGATGTACTTAGACTTATAAGAAAAGATATAGTTCTTGGAATTGGATGTAGAAAAGATACATCCTCAGAAAAAATGCTTAGATTTATAGAAAAAACTTTAAATGACAATGAAATAGATATAAGAAGTGTTAAAACAGTTTCATCTATAAATATAAAAAGTGAAGAAAAGGCTATTTTAGATTTAAAAGATAAGCTTAATGTAGATTTAAAATTCTTTACTAAAGAAGAAATTAGAAAAGTTCATAATAAATATGAAGGTAGTGACTTTGTAGAAAAGAACGTTGGAGTTAGAGCTGTAAGTGAGCCTGTTGTAGAGTTATTAGGTGCAGAAATAATTATAGATAAGATAAAGTTTGAGGGAATTACATTAACTATTGGAAGAGTAATTTAAAATAAAAATTTATTCTTAGTAGAATTAAAAAATATAAATAAATATAGAGAAGAGAATTAATTTTTATTTAGAAGAAATATATTAAAAATGGAGGTACATATGGGGAAGTTATATGTAATAGGAATAGGTCCAGGTGGTTTAGATCACATGACAATAATGGCAAAAAAGGCTATTGAAGAAAGTGAAGTAATAGTTGGATATACAAAATATATAGATATGATAAAGTCTATGATAGAAGGAAAAGAAGTTTTTAGTACTGGTATGAGAGGCGAAGAAGAAAGATGTAGGGAAGCCTTAAGGTTATCAAAAGAAAAGAAAGTTGCATTAATAAGTACAGGTGATTCTGGAATATATGGGATGGCAGGATTAGTACTAGAACTTATGGATTATGAAGATGTAGAAATAATACCAGGTTTAACAGCTTCAAGTGCAGCAGGTTCAGTATTAGGAGCTCCACTTATGCATGATAATTGTAATATAAGCTTAAGTGATTTAATGACACCTTATGAGCTTATAAAGAAAAGAGTTAGAAATGCAGCTGATGCAGATTTTATTATTTCATTATATAACCCAAGAAGTAAGGGAAGACCACATTATCTAAAAGAATGTATAGATATAATAAGAAAGTATAGAAAAGCTGATACTCCAATAGCTGTTGTAAGACATGCTCTAAGAGAAGGGCAAGAGGTTAAATTATTTACATTAGAAAATTTTGATGAAAGTATAGTAGATATGTTCTCTATAGTTATAATTGGAAATTCTCAAAGTTATATTAAAAAGGATAAATTTATAACTCCAAGAGGGTATAAGATATGATAGGATTTGTTCTTGGAACATCTGAAGGTAATGAAATATTAGAAAAAGTAAATAAAATAACAGACAATATAGTAATATCAACGGCTACTAATTATGGGGGAGAGCTTTTAAAAAAATATAAATTTAAGCATTTAAACACACAACCTTTAGATGAAGAAGGATTTAAAAGATTAATTAAAGAGTTTAATATAAAATTATTTGTTGATGCGTCACATCCATATGCAAAAGAAGTATCAAAGACCTTAATTAAAGCTTGTGAGGATTTAAATATTGAATATATAAGATACGAAAGAAAGAGTTATCTTGATAATATTGAAAATAAAAACATTATTAGAGTAGATAACTATGAAGAATTACCAAAGGTATTAGAAAATATAGAAGGAAATGTATTAAATACTACAGGAAGTAATAATGCAGGATTTATAAATAGTTTAGAAATAAAAAATAGAGTAATACATAGGGTGTTGCCTTTACCTAATATACTTCAAAAACTTATAGATTCAGGAATAAAAATAGAAAATATAGTTGCTATAAAAGGACCTTTTGGAAAAGAAATAAATAATGGAATAATAAAAGAATATGAAATAAAGGCAATTATAACTAAGGATAGTGGGTTAGAAGGTGGAATGAAAGAAAAAATAGATTCGGCTTTAGAAAATAATATTAATGTAATAGTAATTAGTAAGCCGAAAATTAAATATAAGAATTTTTATGAAACTATAGATGATTTAATTGAGGTTATAGAAAATAAAAAAGAATTAATTATTAGATAAGACATATAAATTATATATTTAATTTATAAGAAATAGTAAAAGTAGGGGGAAAATATGAAAAAATCAATATTTATTTTATTAGCACTTTGTTTATGGGTATCTATTCCTATGAATACTTATGCTATGCATATTGCAGAGGGGGCAATTTCATTAAATTGGTGTGTTTTTTACTTTGTATTATCAGCACCGTTTATATTTATAAGTATAAGAGAACTTAGAAAGTGTATTAAGAAAAATAGTGAAATAAAAATGCTATTAGCACTTATGGCAGCCTATATTTTTATGATGTCAGCCATGAAATTACCATCAGTTACAGGGAGTTCATCACATCCAACAGGAACAGGACTTGGAAGTATAGTATTTGGACCATTAGTAGTTGTAATACTTTCAGTAATTGTATTATTATTTCAAGCTTTATTATTGGCTCATGGAGGATTAACTACTTTAGGTGCAAATGTATTATCTATGGGAATAATAGGTCCATTTATAGCCTATGGTATATATAGATTAGTAAAAAATAAAAACAAATCTGTAGCTGTATTTTTAGCCTGTGCACTAGGAAATTTATCAACATATATAGTTACTTCTATTCAATTAGCTCTTGCATATCCAGATAGTGTTGGAGGAGTAATAGCATCAGCTATAAAATTTATGGGAATATTTGCTTTAACTCAAGTTCCACTTGCAATAGTAGAAGGAATTATATCAGTTATATTATATGATTTTATAACAAAACATTGTATTAATGAGTTAAATGAATTAGAGGAGGCTCTATTATAATGAAAAGAAAAAATATATTTTTAATTTTTTTATGTTTAGCTCTTATTATAGTACCATTTATAATTAATAAAGATGGAGCTTATGAAGGAGCAGATGCTCAAGCTGATGCTCTTATTTATGAAATTAATCCAGAGTATGAGCCATGGGCAGAAAGTCTTTGGGAACCACCATCTGGAGAAGTTGAAAGCTTTTTATTTGCCGCACAAGCAGCTGTAGGAGCAGGTTTTATAGGCTATTTTGTTGGAAAGAAGAAGGGGCAAGTTGTTAAGGGAAATAAATCTATATAGTAATAACTCTAAATTATTTAATATACATCCTATGGAGAAAATATTATTAATAAGTATTTCTTTAATATGTTGTAGTTATACAGAAAATATTTACTTAATAGCATTAAATATTTTATTATTTTTTATATTAAATAAAATAGCTGAAAATCCTTGGAGAATAATTAAAAAATTTATTCTTATATCATTACTTTTTTCAATATCTACAGCTATAACAATGCTTTGGCAAGGTCAAGCATTAATATCAATAGTACTTATAATTCTTAGAGGGATTAATGGTGCTATTACATTAAGTTTTTTATCATTAACAACGCCTATAAATCAAATTGTAGCACTTATAAGTATATATGAAAGCTTAAGAGATATTGCAGATATAATAAAAGCCATGGAAAGATTTATTATATTACTTGAAGAGGATTTTAGCATAACATTTAAAGCTATGAAATCAAGAGGGGGATTTGGAAGCTTTAGAAAAAGTTTAAATGATTATGGAAAAGCTTTTGGAATAATACTTAAAAATATATTTAGTAGATGGAAAGAAATTAGTTTATACCTTCAAAATAGGTGTTATAAAGGAAAGTTTAATTATAGTTTTGATTTTAAAATAAATAAAAAAAGAATACTTTCAATAATAGCGTATTTTCTGAGTTTTATAATATTAATATATTTACCATAAACTGTTGCCTAAGGATATTGGAAGTATTTATAAAAACCTCTTTTAATCATATTTGATTAAAAGAGGTTTTTATTTGTTTTGGCTAAATTATACTAGGTGGATTTTATTTTAAAATTAATTTAGAACGGACCATAATTCATAATGTTTGCTATTACTGACACAGATATACTAATAGCATATTGTGCAATAAGAAGTGGTAAAATGAACTTAATCCATTTACGATAAGGAATCTTATTCATAGCAAGTACTGCCATAAGTATACCTGAAGTTGGTATCCATGTATTACCTATACCATCGGCTAAAGTAAATATTAAGCAAGCTGTTTGTCTTGTAACATTTAAAAGATCAGATAAAGGTATCATGATTGGCATTGTAAGCATAGCTTGACCACTACCAGATGGTACTAAAAGGTGTATAGTTCCTTGTACTAAAAACATTCCTATAACACTTAGTGATGTAGGGAGATGTTGTAGTAAAGTAGAGGAGTAATATAATATTGTATCTATTATATTTCCGTTTGTAAGAACTACTACTATACCTCTGGCAACACCTATTATTAAAGCACCTGGAAGAATATCTTCAGCTCCTTTTAAGAAATGTTTAATATACTGCTCTGGAGACATTCTCCAAATTAAAGCCATTGTAATGGAGATTAAAATGAATAATCCTGAGTATTCGCTCATTCCCCAGCCATACTTCATAACACCAAACACTAATATAATCATTCCTATAACGAAGCTTAATAAAACTAGTTTATGTTTAGTTTCTAATTTTATATTTGTATTTTCGTTATTTTTAGATTTTGTATATATATTATATACATCCCAAACACCAATAGATGGATCTTTTCTTACTTTTTCTCCATGTCTATATAAAAATGAAACAACTAAAATATAAATTATAACATATAAAGCAATTCTTAAAGCTATCCCTGAAAACATTGGCAATTCTGCTATTCCTTGAGCAATTCCAATAGTAAATGGGTTTATAATTGCTGTTGTAAATCCAGCACACATACCAAGCATAACAATAGCTACTCCGGTAAGAACATCATATCCCATAGCTAAAGCAAAAGGTACTACAATTGGAATATAAATTAAGCTTTCCTCGCCCATTCCAATTAAAGTTCCGCCTAATGAAAATAGAAGAACTAAAACTGAAATAAATAATAATCTTCTTTTGGCAAGTTTTTTTGAGGTAGTAGCAAGTAATGCATCTAGTGCACCAGTAGAATTCATAACAGATATCATACCACCAATTATAATTACATAAAATATAATTGGGGCAGCTTCAACCATTCCATCATGAACAGATGAAAATATATCAAAAAAACTAACAGGGGTTCTAGATATTGTTTTAAATGAATTAGGCACAACTACATTTCTTCCATCTACTAAAGTTCGAGTGTATTCACCAGCTGGAATGATGTAAGAAAAAATAGACATTACAACTAAAACTGAAAATAGTAATACAAATGGATTGATGCTTTTTTTCTCTTTTGGCTTTTTATTTTTTAAATTAGGCATAGAGTATCTCCTTATATAATGTTATCTATAATTAGGTTTAATCTTATAAATTTATTTTGTCATTTTAATAAATTCTTCTTTAATTTCAGCTAGTAAGTCCTTGTTTGTAATAACATCAAAACCTGTATAAGCCATTGATGTAGCCCCTATAAGTAGTGCTTCATGAGCAGGATTAGTTATAGTGAAATCAGCAGCTTCTGTAGTATGAAGAACTAGATTAGGATTTCCAATTCCTATTAAAGGATGAATAGATGGCACTTCATAGCTTACATTTCCCATATCCATAGAACCACTAAGGTCTTCTCCAGCATGTATATCTGTAATTCCTAAAAGATTAAGATTTTTATTAAATGCATTTGATAAAGTTTTATTTGTATTCATATCATCAAAAGAAGTTTCATAATTACTTATTTTTAATTTTGCACCTGTCATAAGAGAAGCACCTTGTGCAATATTTTTAACTTTTTCAACTAATTGTTTAAGATTTTTCTTCTTTTTAGCTCGTACATAAAATTGAGCTGTAGCTTTATCAGGCACTATATTTGCAGCAATTCCACCTTCTTTAATAATTCCATGGATTCTTACATCTTCAGTAACATGTTGTCTTAAAGCATTAATACCATTAAACATTAGGATAACTGCATCTAATGCATTTATTCCTTCTTCTGGAGCTGCAGCAGCATGACTTGACTTTCCAAAAAACTCAAATTGAAGAGCTTCCATTGCTAAAGAGCTACCACTTTCACAAGTAATGCTATTTGGATGAACCATCATAGCAACATCAATATCCTTAAATAAACCTTGTTCAGCCATATCAACTTTTGCTCCGTTTGTTTCTTCAGCACAAGTTCCAAATACAACTATTTTACCGCCAATTTCGTTAAGAACTTTACTTAATGAAACAGCAGCCCCAACGCTCATAGTTCCAATCATATTATGACAACAACCATGACCTATTCCAGGTAGTGCATCATATTCACACATAAATGCAACAGTTGGTCCAGGTATTTTACTATCAAATTCAGCTCTAAATGAGGTTTCTCTATTAGCAGTTCCTATTTCAATATTAAAAGAATTTTCTTTTAAAAATGAAGTAAGCTTTTCAACGGCCTTAAATTCTTCATCACCTACTTCAGGATTATGATAAATGTAATCACTTATTTCCCAAAGGTTTTCTTTTATACTTTGAATTTCATTCATAATTTTATTTTTCATTATTAGGTTCCTCCTTATAAAATATAGTTTATTCTTTAGTAAACTTCATAAGTTGTTCATATAAAAAGCACCCTGAGATTATATTCAGAGTGCTTTTATGTATTTATATGCAAACACATCTTAGTTTCAAAATAAACGATAGCACAAAACGAGAATTAAAAATGTTTAAATTTTTAATTTTGCTTGATTAATTATACAGCGTAATGCATAAATAGTAAATAAAATTTTTTACAAAAAGTTAATTTTTAGTTTTGTCTTTTTCGTTATTTTTCTTAATGAAAAAAATAACTATTAAAATTAAAATTGATAAAATTAGAGCAAATAATATAATTCTAAAGATGTTATATTCTTCATATTGAAATTTTAAATTAGTATTGTTACTAATTTGATCAAGTGTATAACTCCATTCTAATGTATTTTCATTTATTATATTATTAGAATTAGATGATAATACTTTACCTGAAACAATAACTCTATTAGTAAATGGAATAAACTTTAAGTAATTTGCTAAATTATTATCTACAATAGAGGATAAATCAGAAAGAAATTTTATATCAAAAGTGTAAATATCTTTAAATAGAGAAGTAGATTTATGTTTTTCAAATAATAGATAATCCTTTAATTTACTATCTAATAATAGTTTGTTGATATCATCTGTAGAGAAATTTACTTCTTCAATATACATATTATTTTGATTATTATAAGAAGAATTAACTTCTAAATTAGGGTTTATCATATCTTTTATTATATTATTTCCTAATTGTGTTTTTATTAATGAATCATAAGTCAAAATGATTTTCATATTAGAAATGTTATCTTTGTTTATTATTGTTTCTGTATAGATGTTAGCACTACCACAAGAAACTAAAAAAAGTGTTAGAAATAAAAGTAATATTAATCGTATTTTTTTCATGTTTAACCTCCTAATGCTAATGATTATATTTTTAGCTAAATTTACGGTGAAAATACTAAAATAATAAAAATTAACTAAAAAGAGGAGAAATATTCATTGGAAAGTAATATTTTTATAGAGAGATAAATTTACAATAATTATATAATTGTTATAAATTGTATTAAGATAAATTATGATATATAATTAATCTAAATATATTCTAAATTAGAGTTTAGGCTATTTATATTAAATTAATCTGGAGGAAAGATAATGGGGAAAAATGATTTTTCAGATTTAGAAGATCAAATTATGTCCACAGTTACAAAGGCTCTTAATGCTATAGATTTTGCTAATTTAAAAAGAGAAATTAGCGATAAAACTGAGGATACTTTGAATGAATTTAAATCAAAGTTTAATGAGTATAGTGAAAAGTTAGAAAATAAATATATTAACTTAAATAGAAGAAATAAAAATGATATAGCTAAGTATATTAGTAAAAAGCCAGCCGGAAGTGTATCTGGAATATTTTATATGATATTTGGAGTTATAGGAAGTTTAATTTTTGGATTTATGTCATTTATATTTTTAATATTTATGATTTTTTTTGGTGGTATTATAGCAAATATTTATGTTGCTTTTAGTTTTATACTAACTTTCCTGGGAATAAGTATATGTCTTCTTTTAAGAGGAGTAAGTTTAAGGAAAAGAATAAAGCGATTTAAAAAATATGTAAGATTTATAGATGATAATAGTTATATTTTAATTAATGACTTAGCTAAATTCGCTAAAGAAAAAGAAGAGTTTGTTATCAAAGACCTAAATAAAATGATTAATTTAGGAATGTTTTTAGAAGGTCATATAGATGAAGAAAAAAATTATTTCATTTTAAATGATGATGTTTATGAAGATTATTTAAATTTAAAGAAACAACAATTAAATAAAGAAAATTTAAATGAAAAAGAGAAATTAAAAGAAGAAGTAGTAGAAAATAATGAAACAGAAATTGTAATTAATATGGGAAGAAAATATATTGAAGAAATAAGATCTGTAAGAAATGAGCTTTATAAAGAAAATTTAGCTATAAAGTTAGATAAATTACAAAATATTGCAACTCAAATTATTGATTATGTAGAGAAAAATCCAAATAAGATTCAAGAGGTTAATAAATTTATTAATCATTATCTTCCTATTACCATAAAGTTAATTAATTCATATGAGGATTTGAATAAGCAAGTGGTTCAAGGTGATAATATAAAAAATGCTAAAATTGAAATTGAAAATAGTATAGATCTTATAGAAATTGCTTTTGAAAATTTACTAGATGACTTATTTGAAGATGTTGTTTTAGATATTTCAACAGATATTTCTGTTCTCAAAACATTATTTAAGCAAGAAGGATTAACAGAGGAAGATTTTAAAAAGTAATTTTAAGATAAAGGAGGAATAAAAATGAGAGATGAATTTAAAGAAGATATTAATATAAAACCAGAATTAGTTTTTGAACCATTTCAAGATGAAGTTATAGATGTAAAAGTGCAAGAGGAAAAGGTAGAAGAAATAATTGAAGAAGTACAATTAACAGAAGAAGAAAAAAAGATGATAGATCAATTTGTAGATAAAATAGAAATAACTAATTCAAATTCTATTTTACAATATGGAGTAGGAGCTCAAAAGAAAATTTCTGATTTTTCTGAGTCGGCATTAAATAACGTAAAAACTAAGGACTTAGGTGAAGTTGGAGAAATGTTATCTAGTGTAGTTCAGGAGCTTAAGAATTTTGAAGAAACAGAAGAAAAAAAAGGGATTTTAGGTTTCTTCAAAAAAGGGCAAGATAAAATTTCGCAAATGAAAATAAAGTATAGCAAGGTAGAAGATAATATTAGTAAGATGTGTAATATTCTTGAGAAACATCAAATACAACTTTTAAAGGATATTGCTATGTTAGATAAGATGTATGAAATAAATAAAGTATATTTTAAAGAATTATCTATGTATATTTTAGCTGGTAAAAAGAAACTTCAAAAATTGGAAAAGGAAGAGCTTCCTAAATTACAAGAAAAAGCAAGAAGGAGTGGTCTTCCTCAAGATGCTCAAGAAGTTAATGATTTTATTGCTCTGTGCAATCGCTTTGAAAAGAAAATTCATGATTTAGAATTAACGAAGATGATTTCCCTGCAAATGGCTCCTCAAATTCGTTTGATTCAAAATAACGATTCATTAATGTCTGAAAAAATACAATCAACAATTGTAAACACAATTCCGCTTTGGAAAAGTCAAATAGTTTTAGCTCTTGGAGTTGCTCATTCTACTAATGCAGCAAAAGTTCAAAGAGAAGTAACTGATATGACAAATGAACTTTTACGTAAAAATGCAGAAATTTTAAAAACTTCAACTATAGAAACTGCTAAAGAATCTGAAAGAGGAATCATTGATATTGAAACACTTAAAATTACTAATGAATCATTAATTTCAACTCTTGACGAAATACTTAATATACAAACAGAAGGTCGTCAAAAGCGTAGAGAAGCTGAAGTTGAGTTAAGAAATATTGAAAATCAATTAAAAAATAAACTTTTAGATTTTAAATACTAATATGAAAAAGTATTTATTAGTATATAATATAACTAACTATATAAATGTAAGGAGTTTCTATATGAATAAAGAAGAATTTATAAAAAAATTAAATAAATATAGAGAAATTGTAGCCTTATGTGAATTTGGAAGTTATGGTACTAATGATTGGATAAAGGATAGAAGTGATATTGATTTAATTGTTGTAACTAAGCCTAATGTTACTTTTTTAGATACCTTTGAAATTGAAGATGGAATAAGAGAAATAGCCATTGAGTTTTATAAATATAATAAAATACATTTAACTTTTTTGTTGTTTAATGATTTTTCAAATAAATATGCACGTATTGCTATAGATAGTGAAAATAAGTATATTTTAGATGAAGAGAGATGGTATGATTTTAATCATTATGTATTAAAGTCAGTAAGAAACAATGAAAAGTTAGAGAGAACATTAAGAATAGATGAACAATATAGTTATTTTGGAGGTATTATTGATGAGTCATTATTATAGATATAAAAAAGAAAAGTTTTTAGAAAAGTATCAAAGTGCCTATGATAATCTAGAAGATCTTAAAGAAGCTATAATTGAGTATAAAAAAAATAATAGTAGAATTATAAAAAGAGCTGTCTTTGCTTTCTTTCAGGATTTTTCGGAATATATAATTGATATGTGTGAAAGTTATATAATAATAAATGATGGAAAGCTAAAAAGTAATACTTCATCTATACAAATAATAGAGAAAGCATATGATATGGGATTTTTTGATGAAAATTTAAAATTATATCTTACTATGTCTGTAAAATTGAGAAACAGATATACTCATGATTATTATAAAAGGGAAGAAAGTGAAAAACTAATAGAAGAGTTTTGTTTTAATAAACTAGCATACCTAAATATTTTCTTAGAAGAGAGTAAGGATAAAGTTATTTTAAGATATAAAGAAAAGTAAATTTAAGAATGTTATTTAAAGTAACATGTATAATACAATACATTTAACTTAAAAGTCCAGTGATTTGAAATTACTGGACTTTATTTTTTAGTTTTTTGAAACTTGTATTGATATTTTTATTATATAGTCATCAGTATTTTTACAAACTAGTTCATCAGCTAATACTTTTTCGTAAGAATTTCCAATGATTTTTAGATTATTATTATTAATGTAAGAAATTAATTTTTCATAAAAAGATGGTAAGGTATCATAATATCCTTTAGAATATCCTACAACATATAGACCTTTAGGTTTTTTTAAAATATTAGTATGGTTTGAGATTTTTTTATTATTTGTTTTGGTAAAATAAAAACTACAATCTTTAAAGTTACCTTTAAGTAAATTATCCATAGAGATAATAGTACCAGTTGAATAGCCTATATTAAGATCATTATCAAAACAATAATTTACATGATTAACATAAGTGTTAATATCATAGTACTCATTAGTATTATCTATGGGATTACTTAATACCAAATATTCTTCATCTTCATTAAGTAAACTTATTTCTTTCCTATAATTTTTACCTTCTTCAATATACTTAATTTTATTAATAAGTCTTTCTTTATTTGCCTTTAATTTATTAAGCTCATTTTCTATATTTGTAATTTCTGAATTTAAAATATCAATAACATTATTAATGTTTCTTTTATTTATAAAATCTTTAATTTCTCTAAGAGACATTCCCATATCTTTTAAATTGAAAATGATGCCTAATAATTCGATTTGAGTATGGGAATAATACATATAGCCATTAGATAATATTTTTTCAGGTTTAAATAAACCAATTTCATTATAGTAAAATAAAGTTTTTTTATTTATATGAAATAGGTTAGCAAACTCACCAGTAGTAAAATAAAGTTTATTATCATTATTCATTTAAAATTCCTCCTTGACTGTCTAGTTACTGGATACTTTAAGATTATTATAGCATAAAATAATAGAATTTTTACAAATGAAGGGAAGTGAAAGTATCATGAAATTATTATTAAACTACATAAAAAGATATAAGTTGCTTTTAGTTCTTAATATTATATCTGTATTTGGTTTTGCTTTAGTAGAGCTTGGAATACCAACTATAATGGCTAAAGTTATAGATCATGGAATAGTGTATCAAGATATAAGCTATATAAAAAGAATGGGAGTAGTAATTGGAATTATATCAATAATAGGTGTTATAGGAACAATAACTTTAGGATATTGTTCATCTAAAATATCTAGTAATATCACAAGAGATATTAGAAATGATATTTTTAAAAAATCACAGGAGTTTTCACATACAGAGTATGATAAATTTGGAGTATCATCAATGATTACAAGGACTGGTAATGATGCTTTTGTATTACTTCAATTTACGAATACACTGTTAAAAATGGCACTTTTAACTCCAGTAATGTTTATTATAAGCTTAATTATGATTTTAAAAACTAATTTATCTTTATCATTAGTTTTAGCTATAACTGTACCATTTATAATAGCGGGGGTTATAGTAATTGCTAAAATATCAGAGCCATTATCAGAAACACAACAAAAAAGGCTAGATAAATTGAATAGAATATCAAGAGAAAATTTAACAGGAATAAGAGTAATAAGAGCCTTTGGAAATGACAAGCATGAAAGTGAAAGATTTGATGAAACAAATGAACTATATGCACAGGTAGCAAAAAAGTTAAATAAACTTATGTCTATATCTCAACCGACGTTTTTCTTCTTGCTTAATCTAGCAATCATAGCTATATTTATAGTTTCTAGTAATATGATAAACTCCGGAACTCTTCAAGTTGGACAGCTAGTAGCATTTATAGAATATTTATTCCATGCAATGTTTTCTATTATGTTATTCTCTATGGTTTTTGTTATGTATCCTAAGGCACAAGTATCAGCTAATAGAATACGTGAAATTTTAGAAGAAGAACCTATAATAAAAAGTCCTGTAAATGGAGTTAAAGAAACAGATATTAAGGGTGAAATAGAATTTAATAATGTTTCATTTAAATATCCGGATAGTGATGAATATGTATTAAAAAATGTATCCTTTAAAGCTAAAAAAGGTGAGACTATAGCCTTTATAGGAAGTACAGGTAGTGGTAAAAGTACATTAATAAATCTTATTCCAAGATTTTATGATGTAACAGAAGGATATATTAATGTAGATGGAATAAATGTTAAAGATTATGATTTAAAGGCATTAAGAAAGAAAATAGGGTTTATACCACAAAAATCTTTATTATTTACAGGAAGTATTGCAAATAATATTAGATTTGGGAAAAAGAATGCAAGTACTGGAGAGGTAGAGTATTCTACAAAAGTAGCTCAAGCTTATGATTTTATTTCTAAGAAGCAAAAGAAATTTGATGAGGTTATAAGTGAAGGTGGAGCTAATTTATCAGGGGGACAAAAACAAAGATTATCCATAGCAAGAGCAATAGTTAGAAGACCTGAAATTTACATATTTGATGATAGTTTTTCAGCTTTAGATTTTAAGACAGATGCAACTTTAAGAAAAAGACTTAAAAGTGAAACAAAAGATTCAGTTGTTTTAATAGTTGCTCAAAGAGTAGGTTCTATAATGGATGCAGATAAAATCATAGTTTTAAATGAAGGTGAAGTAGTTGGTATAGGAACTCACAAAGAGCTTCTTAAAAACTGTGATATTTATTATGAAATAGCAGAATCACAGCTTACAAAGGAGGAGTTAAACTAATGAAGAATTTTAAAAGAACGATAAATAAAATTACTCCTTTTATAAAAAATTATAAATGGTCTTTTATAGGATCTATTATATTTATAATTTCAGCAGCTGTATTTACAGCTTTAGCACCTAGAACAGAAGGGTTAATAATAACTCAATTAACAAAGGATTTTGAAAAACTTATAAAAGGTGTAGAAGGTGCTGCGGTAAACTTTAATTATATATATAAAGTGTTAATTTTATTATTCTTTGTTTATCTAGGTAGTACTGGTTCTACACTTATAGCAAACTTTTTATTAACAAATGCAATTCAAAATACCATGAAGGATATAAGAGGTAAAGTACAAAGAAAAATAAGTAAATTACCAGTAAAATATTTTGATGGTAATAGTTATGGGGATGTATTAAGTCGTATAACAAACGATGTGGATACAATATCAAATGCATTACAGCAAAGTTTCTTACAAGTTGTAAATGCAGTTTTGTCAATATCATTAGCGTTAATAATGATGTATTCTATAAATATTAAATTAGCACTTTTAGCAACTTTAATAATTCCATTAAGTTTATTAATAACAAGATTTATAGTAGGAAAGTCTCAAAGTTTATTTGTTAAGCAACAAGAAGCTTTAGGTAAATTAAATGGAAGAGTTCAAGAAATATATACAGGCTTTAATGTAATTAAATTATATGGAAAGCAAGAAGATGCAATAAAAGACCTTATGGAAGCTAATGAAGAGTTAAGAGAAACAGGATTTAAAGCTCAATTTATATCAGGTATAATGTCTCCATTAGTAAGTCTTGTTACTTATTTAGGAATCGCAACAGTAGGTGTTACAGGAGCTATAATATCAATAGCTGGAGGTATAACTGTTGGTAATTTACAAGCATTTATCCGTTATATATGGCAGATAAATCAACCATTATCTCAAGTAACACAACTTTCCTCAGCAATTCAATCAGCTTTTGCGGCTGCACATAGAGTTTTTGAATTCCTAGAAGAAGAGGAAGAGATAAAGGATATTGAAAATTCTATTAAAGTAGAAAATCCTAAAGGAAATGTAACTTTTGAACACGTAAAATTTGGATATAGTGAAGATAAGATATTAATTCAGGATTTAAGTGTAGAAGTTAAAAGTGGACAAATGGTTGCTATTGTTGGACCAACAGGAGCAGGAAAAACTACATTAATTAATTTATTAATGAGATTCTACGAAATTAATGGTGGATCAATAAAAATTGATGGTGTAGATATAAGAGACATGAAGCGTGAAGACTTAAGATCTATGTTTGGTATGGTACTTCAAGATACATGGCTATTCAATGGAACAATATATGAAAACTTAGAGTATGGTAGATTTGGAGCTACTAAAGAAGAGATAGTAGAAGCTGCAAAAGTAGCCAATGTACATCACTTTATAAAAACATTACCAGGTGGATATGATATGTTCTTAAATGAAGAAGCTTCAAATATTTCTCAAGGAGAAAAGCAACTTTTAACTATAGCAAGAGCAATTTTAAAAGATCCAGCTATATTAATATTAGATGAAGCAACAAGTTCTGTAGATACAAGACTTGAATTATTACTTCAAAAAGCTATGAGAAATATAATGAAGAATAGAACAAGTTTTGTAATAGCACATAGATTATCAACTATTAGAAATGCAGATTTAATATTAGTAATTAATGAAGGAAATATAATTGAACAAGGAACTCATGAAGAGCTTATGGCAAAAGGTGGGTTCTACGAGAACTTGTATAATAGTCAATTTGCAGATAAAGAAAATTAAAGTAGTAATTAAAGGGTAAAGAAACTAAGCTAAAGTTTCTTTACCTTTTTTTGTATAGAAAACCACTAGTACTGCTAGTGGTTAAAAAGGCTTAAGCTCTGAACAAAAAAACTCCTATGATATAATG